>CAZIQJ010000026.1:0-16060 GCA_964541285.1 uncultured bacterium
GGATTCGGTCGCCATCAATGTCGGCGGGATTATCGGCGTTGGTATTTTCCGTACGCCCGGAGGAATTGCCCATTATGTGGATTCCGCGCCGCTTATCCTGTTGACCTGGGCGCTTGGCGGCCTGGTGGCTTTGCTGGGAGTCTTTTGCTACGCTGAACTTTCCTCCTGCCTTCCTCGCACCGGAGGCACCTATATCTACCTGCGTGAGGCCTTTGGAAAACCTCTGGGGTTTTTGTTCGGCTGGGCCGAGTTTTCCGTGCTTCGCGCCGGTTCTATCGCCGGGGTGGCTTATATTCTGGTGGATTATCTCGGCAATTTTCTCCCCGCTGCCGCTGGGCATGAAAAGTTTTTCGCTGTTCTGGCCATTTTCCTTTTTACCTGGGTCAATATTCTGGGGCTGCATATCGGTACGCGCGTCCAGAATGTTCTGACATCCTTGAAAATTTTGGCCATCCTCATGGTCAGCGGTATTGTGTTCACGCGCCTGGGGTTTTTGCCTGAAGGCGCCATGCAGTCTTTCTCTTCAATCCGCTGGGAGCACGTGCGAGGCATGGCTCCCGCTCTGATTCCTGTTTTGTGGACTTACGGCGGCTGGCACCAGAGCACTTTTCTTTCCGCGGATTTCGCAGACACCCGCCGGGACCTTCCGCGTTCCCTGATCATGGGCGTCCTGATTGTGGCAGGACTCTATCTTTTGATGAATGCCGCGTACCTGCGCGTGCTGACGCCCGCGGAAACTGCGGGCACGCGGGCCATCGCCTCTGATGTTCTGGGCCGGCTTTTCGGCGATCCGGGCCGCGCGGCCGTAACGCTGGTGGTTTTGATTTCAGCCTCAGGCGCTCTGAACTCCACGGTACTGACCGGCGGCCGTATACCTTTTGCCGTGGCCGGAGACTACCCCAAACTTTCCTGGTTCGCGAAACTGGACCCTCGTTTCAGCACGCCGATGCGGTCATTGCTGGCCAACGCGGTGTGGGCGTCCGTGCTGGTGCTTTGGGGAAATTTCGACCAGCTTCTTTTCTTTTTCGCGTTTACCAACTGGTTTTTTTTCGCGCTGACCGGGGTGAGTGTTTTTATTTTGAGAAAGCGCTCTTTTCAAAAAGAAGGGGAGGAGAAAACTTTTTCCATGGCAGGTTATCCCTGGGTGCCGGTCCTTTTTATTCTCTCCTGCGTTATTCTGTGCTTCATCACGATCCAGACGGCCCCGCGGGAAAGCCTGTTCGGGGCAGCCCTTTTGCTTCTCGGCGTGCCGGTTTACGCCTTGATCCGAAAATAATCCTCCCTCGGCCCTTTCGCTCATTGTCTAGCAAGTTATAGCTTTTTCAGGGCTTTGTCCCTATACAGAGTCTTTTTCCCTCTTTAGAGAGTTTATTGCGGTTTCCTTTCTCACCTCCGGTTTTTTGCCCTGTTTCCATTGATAAATGGCACTAAATTATGTACTTTTATAAAGAGTTAAGATGGGACGGCATGTATAGGGAAAATCCCTAAAAAACCATAGGAATAACCTGCACAAAAAATAACTAAAAATCTGTGAAAAAAATTAAAAGAGCTGTTGCTCTTCTCACGCTTCACTTCTTCATATCTAATCAGTTGCTCTCTGCCTATCCGGTTTCTCCGGCTGAGTATCAAACTGCGGCCGCGCCTGTTTTTAAAATCACAGTGCCCTCAGAGCTTGGAAAAGTGGATTTTGTGCACTCAGGAAATGGGCCCGCCCTTATCCATATTCAAACCGCGCACGGGAATGAGGAAGCGGAACAGAAGATCCGCGGAATGCTGCACTACCTCAAAAACAACATGGGGTATAAAGTCCTCTTTCTTGAGGGAACATCCTTCCGGCTGGAACCTGAACGCCTGAGTTTCTTCGGTACGCAAAAAAAACTCAGCCTGGAAACAGGAGAAGCGCTGACGCGCCGCGCCCTGATGAAAGGCTCGGAGCTTTTCCTGATGGAGGAAAAAGACGCGAAGGCCTTTGGTATTGAAGACCTGGAGTCCTATGTGGCCAACGGCAAAGCTTTCCGGGCCGTTCTCACCCAGGAAGGGAGAAGCGCGCAGTTTCTGGGAAATTTTGACCGGCAGATTGAAAGCGCGGCCGGAACCTACTTTAACCGTGAGCTGCGGAATTTTATTCTGGAGGCGGAGAGATTTGAGGACGGGAAAGCGTCTTTTCCCGACTGGCTGGCATATTTGCGGGCGCGCGCGCTCAAGGACCTGGAAAATGATTTGAGCAGTCCGGCCCAGCAGTTTGAATGGCCCATGCTTGCCCGTGTCTGCAAACTGCAGGACGCGGAAAAGAAAATGGACGACAAAAAATTCCGCGCCCAGAGAGATGAATTTCTGAAGGCCGCCCGTGTGCTGCCGCCGGACATTCGCCGGGAAGCGGAAAATTTTCTGGGCGGAGACCTGGTCATGGAGCAGTTTCCTTACCCGCAGACCGGGGAACTGGTGGAGAGGATCATCCGCGCGCTTCCGCGGAATTTTGATTTCGGGCGTTTTGACCAGGTGGGGTATTTCATGGGATTTGCCGCGCTCCAGAGCGAAGTCCAGAGCGCCGCGCTCATGGAGGAAACCAGCCGTTTGACCGGAGAACTGGTCAACAAGCTCGCGGTCAAGGAAGAGGAAAAGCTGATCTACGGTTCTTTCAAGAAATACCGCCTTCTCAAAAAACTTTTCTCGCTCGATCTTTCGCCCAGGGAATACGACCTCATCTTGAACGCGAAAGGCGATGTCCGGCCCCAAAAAGTGGTTAAAGAGCTTGAGCCTCTTTTCTCCAGCGCCCATATCCGCGCGGTCCGGTACGAAGAAATTCAGGAGATGGAAAAACTTTATGACGAAGCCCTGGAGTTTTACCGCGGAGCGCGCGAGCGTGACCGGAACATGATCGAGAGAGTTGAAGAGCGTTTTAAGGAAACGGGAGCGGACAAGGCCGTGGTTGTGACCGGCGGTTTTCACGCGGAGCCGTTCAAGAATTATTTTTCCGGGCGAGGCTACAGTTACGCGCTGGTGACTCCGGCCATCACGCAGGACCATGGCAGCCGTGAGAATTATGTCCAGGCCACTTTGCAGAACCGGCCGCGAGTATTTATCAAAGCCGCCCGCGAAGTTCCTTTCGCATATTCCGTAACGCCGGGAGAAGCGCACCTGCGGGAAGTGGGAGACAGCTACGCGGGATACGCGGACCAGCTGATTCTGGCGGGTCTTGAGGCCGCGGAAAAAAGCGGAGGGCTGACACCCGCGCGCAAGCAGGAATGGATCCGGCACGTTTCTGAAATCTACGGTTTTGAAGGGAAACGCTCCGAGATGCGCGCTGGCAGAAAAGTTCCGGCCGAAGTGCTCGCGGCGGCCAGAAAGGGTTTCCTTTCCGGTTTTCCAGGCCGTCCGTTTGCCGACAATGACGAAGTTCTGGCGGAGCTGTTCAACCCGAATCCGCCGCAGGACCTTCCTTCCCTGAACACTCTGGGCAATGCGGCGTTTAAATTTCTCTCCATGGATTATTACTTCAGGAACAACGAGGATGCTTCACTTCATAGTTTAAAGGCGGCTTTTGAAAAAAGCGCGGACCCTGCGCCGATGCGCGCGGCTTTTTCCGGGCCTTTTGGCGAGTTCAGGAGAATCGCACGCGCGAACGGATTCAGGGACACGCCGCAAATTGACCGTTTCGTGGATATTCTGATCGGTGAGCTTGCCAGCCGGAATGATTTTGCCAGTCTGAATACGATGCTCGGCGGTCATTTCGGGAATGCGGCCAAGGAGGTCGCGTGGAAGAAAGAATCGGGCCTGCCTGAAACCGCGGATCCGGAAGATGTCCTGCCCGGCTACCGCAGGGCCGCGGGCGAAATGCTGTCTTTTCTTGAACCCTACCTTCCCGCGGGCGCTGAGCTGAACCCTCGCGCATTTCAGATGAACCTTCAGAGCAAGTGGAGGACCCAGCCTCTTGAAGCGGACGCGCGCGCAGCGCTGCTTGGCGACGCGATTCTTGAATGGATTCTGGCACGCAAGGCGGTTGAGGAGTGGCGCAGAAATCCAGAGACCACGTTTAAGGATTTTTTAAAGACAAGACACATCAATGAGGCGCGTTCCAATACCAATCTGGCACGATCCGGATACAGAATGCTGCAGGATTCCGGCTCTGTGTTCAGAAAAGAGCGGCCGAGTGAAAAGGGATTTTCCTACGGCGACATGCGCTACCTGGCAGCTTTGTTCGAAGGGATGATCGCGCAGGTTTATCTGGCCCACCGTGACGCGGGCGGTGACGGCCTGCAGAAAGCGTATGAGTTTGTAAACAAGGCTTTCCCGGAAGTTTTTACTCCGGAAATCCGTTCGGAAATGCGCGCGCTGGAAGCCAAAATAGAATCTTTTTCGATGGCGGCAAAGATCCGGGCGCTCAGCATCGCGGACATCAAAGTCCTGGTGGTGGAAAATGATCCGCTTTCCGCGGAGGCGCTGATCGAGCTTTTGACCCTTGCGGGTGTTCTGCCTGAAAATATTCTTCAGGCCGCTTCAGCGGAAGAATTTCTGGCTGCCATGCAGGACACTTACCCTCACATGATTTTTTTGGATAACGGCCTGAACGGAACCACGGCCGCGGAACCCGTTTCAAGCGGCTACGGCCTGGTCAATGCCTTGCGAGGACGCGGTGTTGCCATAGGAAAAGGGACGGATGGGCCGGTCATCCTCTACAACTCTTCAGAAAGAACAGGCGATGCCTCGCAGCTTGCCAGTTTTATGGTTGCGGGCACCGCTAAAATTTCCAGAGGCGTTTTTAACTACACGTTTCCCCGGGCCCTGAAGGAAGCGGTTGATAAATCTTCCCGCTCCGAGATGAGAAAGGATTTTTCTGATGTCCGGCGCCAGCTGGAAACTCTTGCGGCGGACCCCCGGAGCGGTCTTTCCGCCGGCCAGATTCCTGAAATCATGGAGCGTCTCAGCAGCGGATCACTCAAAGTTCGCGATGATTTGATCGACATTATCGCCGTCGAAGGCGAGGGACAGGCGGAAACCTACCCTGTCATTGGGCCCGTGGACCGTTCAATTGCCGAAGATTACGGGCTCCTGCATAAAACTTCAAACGGTTTTGTTATCAGCCCACGCGGAACTTTTTATATCCAGAGACGCGTGCTTTCCATGAGAAGCAAGCCCGGGCAGTTTACGATCACGGGAGGCCACGTTCAGGCAGGCAGTGATTTCCGCCGCACCATGGTCCAGGAAGCGGGTGAGGAAAACAGGCTTGGCGACGGGGAGTATGAACTGGATGTTATCGGCAGGGAAGGTTCCTACAGGTCTCCTGAAGGCGACACGAACAATGAGCGGCGGGCGCTTTACGTGATCCGGCTTAACAGCGCGGGCGATAAAGTGCTCCTGGAGCACAAGGGTTTTCTGGATGCGGAAAAGAGGAAATGGAAAACTCCGCAGGACTACACAGCCTGGCTGGATGGAGAAAACAGGAAGCATCCGGGATCCACGGAGGTGCATGGAATTTATGAACTGACGCTTGATGATTTGATCGCGGCCGCGGAAGGCCGGCGTGTTACCGTGACTGAACAATACGCGGAGCAGGAGATGCAGGTAGAGGTTGCTCTGACGGATGACCTGCTTCTTCCGCTTATGAGAGATCCTGATGTGGTGAATGAACTGCGGCGCTTGACGGCGGAAGCCCGGAAGCGCTCGGAAATGCGCTCAGACATTGGCAGGATCAAGCAGCGTCCGGCCCGCGAAGCGCTTCAGTATCTGGCGGGAGTGGTCAGGGACGTTTCACGCAGGGAACCCGGGGTCCGTTTCCAGGGTACGGCTTCTCCGGGCGCTGTTTTTGAAATCTCGGCTTTCGGACGCACCCGGAAGGACGATGAAAAATTCCGTGTTCGGCCGCACCTTGCCTGGGATTTTCAGTACGCTGTCCGCTACGAGCCTGAAAGTTCGGAGTGGGTCATCGGCGCTTATGTGGCAAAGCCTGGCAGCGGAATTTCCGAAGGCCTTTTCTATAATTTTTCGCCGCGCCAGCTGGCGGTGGATCAGGAATCCGGAAATACGCTGATCATGATGACTCCCCGGCAGGATTTTTTTCTGGACGTCAGTTTTGATTTCCGGAAAAACGGGCCGGTCATGATCGTCAAAGACGGTTTCCTCCGGGCTTTTAAGCGGAAAGCGGCTGAGCTCCGGGCGCATGATGACGAGCTTGAATTTTATGAAAGGATCCTGGATGACAAGATCCTGATGGGTGAGTCGGAAGCTCTGGAAATCAAAAAGCGGGACCCTGAGAATCTTCCCGGGGTGAACGCGGTTTTCTATCCAACGGCCCGTGTCCGTAAAGGAGAGGAAGGAAAGCTTACCGTGAAAATCATCGGACAGCCTGCGTTTGAAGTCTCCAGTCTTTCTGCGCTTGAAGACGCGCTCAAGGCGCTTCCGGGCTACGAAATCAGCGTGATTGCAAATAACACGGAACGCAGCCTTTCGGTCCAGACGGATCCGCAGCGCGGAAACGCGGGCTGGCAAAAAGTTTTTGTCGACCGCGCGACGGCCCGCGAGATCGGCGCGCTGATCAGCAGCGGTCTGGAAGCCCGCTCAGAACTGCGTGTCTCTTCTTCGGAACAGAAGCTGCTGCCTGGTTTGAGCATGGACGATGTTTACCGTTTGCTGGGGACCAGCGGGCTGGTCCCTTCCGGAACGCCTTTCCGGATTGAGGAAGCTCTTACCTATGACGCAGTCGTTGACCAGGAAACCATCAATCAGACCCGCAGAGGCGGGGAAATCAGAAAAGGCGTGAATTATCAGCCCTTTGAACTTCTGCTGCTTTCCTACAAGGTTCCGGATCCTGACCTTGACGTGTATTACGACGTCGCGTCACTTTTGATTTTAGATCCTTCAACCAAAAAAATCCGCGGAACAGCAAGGTTCATTATTGACGACACCAGTTTCTCGCTGAAAAGCATTCATGTTACCGAAGAGCGGGGCCAGATCCTGATGCAGAGAGCTTTAAGCCTGCTTTTGCTCAAAGGCGCGCGGAAATTCATGCGTTCCCAGGATGATCTGAGTGAAAGTCCCCACCAGAGTTCCGCTTCCATGCTGATCCGCATGACTGAGGATTCACGGTTTATATCCAGCGCGACCGATATGTATTATTCTTTTGCCGTTAAAAATTCCCGTTCTGAAATGCGCTCCAGCGTTGAAAAGAAACCTGATGAGGCTGCGCAGCCGCTGCTGCCGATTGAGGCTCTTGCAGATTACCTGCGTGCCCAGGGGCTGGAGCCGAAGACGGCTTTGTATCCCGCAAGCGGAAAAGACATCGAAACCGTGGAATTTCTTCTCCGGACTTTCCCGGGCCTCAAGGAACTGGTGCTTGAAGATCCGGATTACCTGCAGCTGGCGAAGGTTGCCGGGGTTCTGGCTTATGGCTGGCTGAAGAGCCGGAACCTGGAGATCCTGGGGGATCAGGATTTTGACAAGCGTGCCGAGCAATGGGCCGCGGCCGCCAAAGGAAAAGAGGCAAGAGAAGACCTGCGTGTACGGGTTCGCCTGAGAGGAACTCCTGCTGAAACGGAAATTGTTTTTCGTCCGCAGTTTTTTTCCGCGAATGGCGGGGTTTCTGATCTTGTGGTCGTCAAACAGCCCGGTGAGGGCGGAGAATTGGCTGAAGCCGAAGAGTTCTGGAAAGATGTTTTCAGCCGCAGCACGGACACAGGCGCCGTCATGATTTCCCAGACGCGGCTGCTGCATCCGTCACTGCTGCGCAGCAAGCTGACACCTGTCGCCCGCGCAACGGAAAAGAACTGGATCACGCCCAAGGCCCCCTTTGCATCCGTTTCCGGCTATGAGTGGGCGGTGTTCCGGAAAACTCCGGAGGAAAAGCGCTCTGAAATGCGGACTCAGGCCGCGGCACAGGACGCCGCGCGTCTGGACGAACTTGCGGCCTGGAACCGGGAAGAGATTGAGAAATTTCTCCGGCGTGTGGTGCCTGCGTCCTATGGTGAAATGGGCAAGGGCTGGACCTATGAGATTGAAGGCCCGGAAAATGACCCGCTCAATATCCGCGTCGCGGTTTTGGCGGACCCGGCACAGAGGGACTCTGTGGCGGCAGACCTGCAGAAAATCGGCTCGGCCTTTGAAAAAGAATCCGGGGCCTACACGCAGGTTGAGCTGAAAATGAAGAAAGAGGAATACAAAGGCACGGGAAAAAATCTTTTCTGGCTGACGCTTCAGGCGTCGCGTGAGGGCGAAGCGTTCAAGACTCTGAGAGAATTCGGACGCTTCGCGCATGGGGGATTCTCTTTCGTGTCTCTCGTGGCGGGCGGGCGCTGGATCGAAGTGCGTGACGGAAAATCCGTAAGGATACTTGATGCTGTCACGCGCAGGGACGCTGCGGGCTTTAACGTCAGCGGAGGGTTCTCCAATATCGATTCCCGAAGCAACCCTGTGTATTCCGCGGACGGGCGCTACGTCCTGGTCCAGAAAATTGTATCTAGCCCCACTGCTTCCTCGGTCAGCACGCGCACCATCATCATTGATCTTGAAACCGGGAAGGACATCACGAAACGGTTCGGCAAAGACGTCCGGAACATCAGTTTTTCTCCGGACGGCAAGCGGGCGATCATCGATTTTGGAGAATACCACGCTTATGATGAAAAACGGATTTTCTTTGAGATTGCGACGGGAAAAAATCTTTCGAAGGAATACGGAGTTGAAGATATGCGCAGAATTGGCTTGAGCCCGGACGGAAGGCACGTAATTTTTCTGAGGCGTGGGGGCTGGGGGGATTGGCGCGATGCTTTGACCGGTGTTGTGGTGGATGTGGAAACCGGGAAAAAGCAGAAAATCAAGGAGATAGACCCTCTGGGAATCGGGATTACGGAAGACGGTGAGAACAGGGTGCTTGTAACCGACCTGAGCAGTTTTGGCCACAGCAATCTTTACTATTACAAGAAAAAGGGAGATATCGAAATTGCCCGGCAGAGCAAAGAGGATGAGATCAAGTATTCCTCTGACGGCCGGTTTGTTTATATGAGGGTCCGTTACACCAGGAAGGATGAGCCTAACCTGATTCTGCTGGATCTGCAGGCCGGTGTCCGCCATGAGCTCCGTGTCGATGATGCTTACCTGATTTATTTTTCTCCTGACGGCAGGCTGATGCTTAACACGGGAATAGACGGTTCGGTCGAGGCTTTTGATACCTTGA
Source organism: uncultured bacterium (assembly GCA_964541285.1). GTDB lineage: Bacteria > Omnitrophota > Omnitrophia > Omnitrophales > Aquincolibacteriaceae > CAYLPP01. The sequence continues at coordinate 9,164 of CAZIQJ010000026.1, forward strand.
CCGGCGAGTCTTTGCCCGCGTTGAAATTCAAGGCGGAAAGACGTATCACGCATGTTTATCAGGACGCGCAGCGTTATTACATCTTTGACCGGACGTCCGGCGATACCGTGGTGATGGATACGGTGAACCGTGAACTGATTCCGGTCTACCGCGGCGTGCCGAGCGGCGGCTGGAGCTCAAGCTCTCCGGGCAGGTATCTTTACAAGTCTTCTTACAACGGACCGTTTCAGGTCTGGGATCTGGATAACAGAAAAGAACTGACATCCCTGTTTCCGGAAGGCGACATCGAATACTTCATGATTTCTTCCGATGAGCGCTATCTGACCGCGACTTACGAGGACGGAAGAGAGCATGTGCTGGATCTGGAAAGCCTGAAGCTGGTTTCCTATATCGCGACCCCGGATGAGCGTTATGTTTCGACAGAGCCTTTTCAGGCGCTGGGGGACGGCACCTATTCGTCGGCGCGCAAAAAGTTTTCCTGGATCAGCGGCCCTTTATTTTATGAAAACCCCATTCTGAGAAAACTGGTGGAGCGCTACGGCCAGTCCGCAGCATTTGAAGCTTTTGAAACCCTTTCCTTCATGGCAGAGGATGGTGTTCTCGATCCTTCGGGGGATTTCGGGCAGAAGATAAATTTCGCGGTCGAGACACTTTTAAAGGCCAGGGAAAACAGCGGAAAGAAATTGATCCCTGTTCTGGTCCGAATAAAGGGTCTAGCCAGGAGGAGCAAGAATTTTAAGGAAACAGTTGCCAGTCTTCTGGCGTTCGCGGGGGCGTACGGATTGATGTCTGACGGAGATGCCGGTTTTTCAGAAGACTTGAAAGACGCGATCCGTGAAGAAGCAGCGAAATACTTTTCATCACGCGATATGGAGGACATCGAAAGGCAGGCCCGCGTTCAGACCCTTGAATATACCGCAGCCTCGGCCCTTGGGGACCTTCACGTCAGTGAGAGCGATTTGAAATCCTCGAACAGCCGGCGCGTTATCAAGATTGAAGAAATGCTGACCGCGCTGGAATCCGGTTTTGATCAGCTGAGCGCAGGGGAGAAAGACATCATTGAGGAGGCGCTTTCCAGTCCCGGATTTTACATAGGTTACTCCAACGGGATCCTCGAGAAGATCGCAGCGCTGAGACCCCGTCTTGAAAAATTTTTACGGTCTGAAAAATCAAAAGAGAAGGCAGCTGCGGCCATGGCCGAAGGCCTGGCCATCAGCCTGTCCCGCATGCCCGCCAAAAAAATTGAGGCCCCCATGATTTCGGGGCTGCATTCTTATACAGGAGCAGTCTACCGGCTTGTCGGAGAAAAGAACGGCGCGCAGATCCTTCAGGAGGCTTTCGCGAAACACCGGAAAGAAATCCTGGAGATCAACAAGGACAGCCAGAGTGATTATGCCTGGACGTTTATGCTGGAGTTTATTGCCAATCGACTGGATCCGGACGGAAAACTCCGGAAAAAAGGTCTGGGGCGTTTCCTGCATAGCAGTGAATTTCTTTTTGTTTATGATGAGCTTCTCAAGGTCCAGAGCGGCCGTCTGAAGGAGGATGATGCCTTTTTCGCGGCCCTGGCCAAACGGTTTTTTGAAGCCGGGTTGTGGAAAGAGTCCGATGTTTACAAGCCTTACCTAGAAGGCGCGAAAGTTTTTGGGCACCAGAGCATGTTCATGTATATGGGCAAGGCGGAGCGGCACAATGCGCTGATTGGCATCAGCGCTCCGGTCAGGCTGTATAGCTATATCGGGGTTGGCGGCCGCGCCGCTCAGGAAGCTTTTGTCGCGAACGTTTTCCGGCAGGTGGGCAGTGACACCAGCGCGGATTCCATGGGCCGCGACAGCCGTGAGCGGTTTGTGGCCGCGGCCGGCATTTATCAGGTGAACTGGAGAGAAGAACTCGGGAAATTTGATATTCCGCATCCGCGTTTCCGCAAACTCAAGCAGCTGGTGCTTGCGGACCCGGAGTATGAACTCCGCTCTTTCAAAAATTTCGAGAACGCGGCCTTTTTGATGAGCATGATGCGGCAGGCCGACCTTCTTGCCTTGATTGAAGAGTGGGGCAAGGCAAAAGATTATGAAAGCCGCAAGCGCTATGACTATGTGCTGAACATTATTTTTGACGGAAGCGTGCGCGATATGGAGGCGGTGCGCCGCTTTGTCAAGGACGCGGCCGGTTTCTGGGGCGGCGGAGACTCTTATACCCCTGAACGGCTTCATGCGGCCCTGCGGCCCGGCGGCAATCAGACCGTGCCGGACCTGGACCCTGAAAATCTGGATTCTTCCCGGCTCCGTCAGGCTGAAGCGATCGAAGAAAACGGTTACGTGGATTTGACGGACAGCGAACTGCGGGACGCCATCGCGGACGGACGCCTGGACAAGGCCATGGTGTTCCGCCCCATGGAAATGGTTTTTTATACCAACCTTGACACGTGGGGACTTGACCGCCTTCTTTCCAGCATGCAGACGCGCTGGCAGGAAATTGTGTACGACGAGGACGTCTTTGACCCGGAAAGCCTGCGTGACTACATCAACGGCCTGGGCCTGCAGGACGGCGGCGCTCCGGTCACAGTGAGCGCGGAGAATGCCGCAGCGCGCGCCAGGGAATTGCTGGCCAAAAATTTCCGTAAACTTAATGTGAAGTATGTTCTTTCCCAGGGTGTGCGCCTGCGCGCGGGCAAGGCCGCGGTTTTTGGTCCGGATCTGACCGCGGGCAAACCTCCGTACGAAATCCGCAAACGTTTTCGCGATGAAACACTTGAGCGCTACCTGCGCCTGACCGCTGATCCCAAGGCCAGGCTTGGCCGTGAAGACAAGGCCTTTGTGGCCCTTGTGGACAACAAGCTTGAACATCAGGGTCTTGGAGAGTCGTTCAAGATGCAGATCTACGCCAAATCGGATTACCGTTCCATGATCACCGGGGACCAGTGTCCGAGCTGCATGGGGTTTGGCACAGGGAAAAACTCTCTTTATGCCGCGGGGCTGAACACCGCCAACCTTGCCATGACCGCGGAAAGCACCGACATGAAGGGCGACAAGACGGAGCGCACCATCATTACTTCAGTCCTGACCATGAACCGCTATATCGGAACGAAATTCGCGGCGCTTTTTCAGAGGATCCAGGGCATGGATGATCTTTCAGGCGTGAATTTTTACAGCCTGCTGCAGGGTTCCGATTTTGAGCAGGCTGTGCGCACAAAGGCGGTTGTGGCCGCGGACAATGTGGAGGGCAACCGGAATTTTGTCGACCGCCTTCGCCAGGGCAAGGAAATTGGCGGCGGTGTGACATGGGAAAAATTTATCGAGGAAGCTTACCGCCAGTTTTTCGTGGAATACCTGACCCGGAATCCGCGCACCAAGCGCGGCGCGCAAGGGCTGCGCGTGGACCGTTCCCATATTTTTATCGGTTCCGAATACAACGATTATCTCAACGACCTGAAACAGAACCACTCCGTGGACCACACCACCATGCCGCAGGCGCTCATTGCCTACTCGGACAACAAGAGTGAAAAAACCATGGAGCTTTCTCTGGGGCTCAGCTCCGGGGAGGACGACGCGCCGGCGCAGGGCATCCTTCCTATCGATTATCAGGACACTCTGGAAGTGGGATACCTTGAAAGCAAGATTTACGGACAGCTGGATGGCGGGCAGCTTATGGAAGGCCTGCCTGGGATTCATCACGCGCTGATGCGCATCAGTCTGAATGAAGCCGTCAAAGGCAAGTCGCGCCGCAACCTCAGCCGAGGATATTACAAAGACGGAAAACTTGCGGGGTATATCATCGCGTATGTGGGGTATGACGCCGCGGCGCAGAGAGAAATTATTTATGTTTACGACCTTGCTGTGGACACTGAGGCCCGCCAGAAAGGCGGGGGCGTGGGCGGCAGGCTGATCCTCAGTCTGATGAGTGACATTCAGGCGGACCCGGACCTTCGTCATCTGCCTCTGGTCACGGACCTCAGGACCGGGGACAGCGGCAGTTATGATCTGATCAAGACGGCTGAAGGAAGAGGCCGGTATCCGTATAAAATTTCGCGCGATGAAGCCCGCCGCGATGGATTAAGGCGCAGGGTGGAAATGTCGCCGCAGTCGGCTCCGTCTCCAGCTGCGTCCGCGCGGCAGGGTTTTTACACCATTACGGCGGAGAACGCGGAAGAATTTTCAGCCGAGCTTGAAAGCGCGGAACTCCAGATGGGCCTGCCGGGCGCGCTCAGGCGAGTGCTGGCTCTTGAAGGCGGCCGCGTGGTCATGAGCCTGCGCGGAGACCTTGTGCAGGGCTTTGCCGCGGGGGCCACGGCGTCCGCATTTAATGTGCGTGAAAATCACTGGGTCCAGGAGTATGAGCTTGAAGTTGACCATTCAAAATTATTTTTCACTTCAAACCTGTATGGGCTGACCGCGGAGCTTCAGGAAGATCTTCTGATGCGGCTTTATGAGGACGCGGTTTCTTCACGCCGCTACACGCACGCTGCCGTGGTGGTTTCAGGCGGGCTCAAGGAGCGGGTTGAACAGCTGAAAGCGGATTACCCGGACGTCATGATTTTTATGCGGCCGGATTACCAGAATCTGCAGAAATACGCACGCATCGCGCTCAAAGATGTCCAGCTCCTGGCTTCCGGAGATTCCGTTTCAGGCCGTGAATTCGCGTTTTCAGGAAAATCCGTCCGTTCAGAAATGCGCGTGGTCCTGGATGCGGAGCAGCGCAGTATGGTAAATAAGGCGGGCGCGGAGATTCTGGCCGGGGAAGCCGAGAAGCTTTTTGAAAACGCGCAGAACCGCGAACCCATTTCTTTTTCCGAGCTTCTGGCCAGGCTGCCCGCCGCAAAACCGGACCAGACCTTCCGCGTGCGCATCGAAAGGCCGGAAGTGGACCTGCTGGACCCCGGTTACCGCGCTTTGCCTTATGAAGTCGAGCTTTTACATCCGCGCGGCAGCGGAAACATCTGGCTTGCGGTCAAAGGCTATGAGCGCAGCGTCGGCGGTCTGAAGATAGCATCCAGACTGCACCTTATGGATTTGGCGGTTCACAATCACCCGATTGATTTCATGCTTCCGTCCGTTTCGTTCCTGGATGGGGACTTGACCATGGACCATATGTTCAACTGGGGTTTTACCCGCAGCTTCATTATAGGCAAGCAGGCGCTGGTGGAATACCGCGCCCATGAGTATGTGTTTACTTTGGGCGACTTCAAACCCGACATGCGCAAGATTCTGGCGGAGCTGGGATTTGGCAAGCCGGAAGATCCGGAAGACGTGAAGTTGAAGACGCGCGTTGACCTCACGGCCGTTTATGCCGCGCTTGGCAAAGCCCTTGAAAAGCGTTTTGCCGGCCAGAGCGCCAAGGACATGCTGGAACGCGCCATGAAGGAAGCCAGGTATTTTAATGAAATCGCGCCGTACATCACGCGCGTGTTCGGAGATTTCAAACTTTCAGTCAGCGTTAAACCTTACCGCAAGGTGACGGCGCAGGACTTTGAACCTAAACCCATGCCGGACATGGCTTCGCTCCTGGCCTCCGAGGACGCGAAAGTCCGGAACCGCGCGCTGGAATCTTTGAGACCGCCGTACAGCCCTGACCGGAGTACCCACTATCCGCCAGCCTGGGCCGGAGTTCTGGGGCCATTCGCGCAGGATCCTTCAGAAGAAGTCCAGTCAACTGCCTTGAGCCTGACCGCATTTTCCCTGAACGTTGGTTATGAGACCCGTCTTCAGCTGCTGCGAGGCTTTGAAGAATCGCAATTTCAAAAAGTTCGTGAAAATGCGGCGCGGTACCGTGACGATGAAGAACGTGACCATCTTTATAAGCGGGGGCGCTACGCTGAGAAGCGTTCTGAAATGCGCGTGGCTCTCAGCGCGGACATGAAGGCGCGCGGTTATTCGCTGGCCAAGCTCATGACCATGACTGAAGTGCTGCGTGCCCGCGGTGTATCGCGTGATGAATATGAAAGTCTTGGAGAATCCAATTTTGACGGCTTGCGGCAAACCGCCAACAGCCGTGAAGGCGGCAATTCCTTTCCCTCACTTGCTGAAGTTAAATCCAAAAAAGGCCTGGAAAATCTGGCGACCAAGCAGAACCAGCAGGCCCAGGCCATTCATGAATTGACCAAGAACGGAATCGACTGGAGCATTGTCAGATCCGGCAAACCCTATTTCCGTTCCAGCCGCCATGGTCAGGGCGCGCTGCAGATCCTCGGCGAACTTGAAAAGGAAGAAGACTATGCCGTGGTTGAAAGCCGGGGCGAGCAGGGGCGCGGCGTGCGGTTTTATTTCTGGAAAGACGCGGTCGGAGGCTATCAGGTTTACTATGAATTTGCGGATGACATTCCGCAGGGCGTGAAAATCCGCGTTTCCAAAAAGCTGGACGCAGGCGCTCAGGAAATCCGCCGTGAAGTGCTTCGCCGCAAACTCAGGGTCAACACCGCCGGGCCTGTCATCCTGGACGGAGAAAGAATCAACCGGCCTGAGCTTTACGAAACTTCACCGGCCGGCATCGGCAAGATTAACGAAGGTATTCCCGCTGTGAACGTGGAAGTCACGCCGGAAGGTTATGTTATCCAGGACCTTGGGCTTGGCATGGACCTCAAGGACATGTTTGAAAACTATCTTCTTCCGTATGTGGGCCGCAATGCTGAGACCAGCCGCAAGGTCAAGCGCTCGGCCGCGGGCATCAGGCGCTTTGCCAACCCTGCAATTTCGAAGGTCACCCGTGCCGAGGCCTGGATCAACGGGCATCTTATCGAAGCCTATACCAATGACGGAGATGAACGGCTGAATCTTGCCCAGGAACTGATCGTTGATTTTCCGCCGGGAACGCCGTCGCCCAAGTCCTGGGACCTTGTGGAGTATGACAAGGAAAGTATTCTTGAAATGAAAGAGGTCATTGACCAGCTGACCGACCCGGTTCAGC
>CAZIQJ010000027.1:0-15643 GCA_964541285.1 uncultured bacterium
ATTTCGGATCGCAGCGCTGCGATCCGGCGCTGGGCCTCATCAATAACCGTCTTGAAATCGTCATACTGACCGGGATAAAGGCGCTTCTGGACCATGCTCAGAAAACGGTTCACTTCCTGCGCAAGAAGGTTGATCCCGTCTTCCTGCGCCGCGAGGTCGATCCATTTCTCAATCAGTTTGGGATAAAAGAAACCAGCCGCGGGCCGCGGAACAGATGAAGCCAGTTCATCATAAATCGCCTGGGCTTCGGCAATCGCTTCTGAAGGGCCGCGGTCCATGCCCAGCTTGACACGAAGGACAGGCACAAACGGCTTGTCTCTCTGCTCTGCCATGGGCGGAAGTGAAAGCCTGCCAGACGAGGCCGCGCGGTTTTCCTCACTTAAAATAATGACATCCAGATTGCTGATGCCTTCTGCGTTGACTTCAAGCTCGCTGGGTTCGAAAACTCCGCTTTCCTGCTGAGCCTTGAAAAACCCGCGCAGGAAAGTTTCGTGAGGACTCCAGTCCAGAAGTCCCCGGCTTCTGAGAATACGGAGAAGGGCCGTGTCGCGGCTGATGACCATGACGCCAAAATCCAGGGTCCAGTACGCGTAGCCAAAAGCCTGCAGAGGAGTCAGATTCTCACGCAGCTTCCAGCCGCCCAGGTCGTACCAGGTCACCGGTTCTGTTCCCTCAAAATCAATTTCCATATTATTGAAGTGCGGCGTGTTCGGATAAATGCCCTGTTCCACCAGACCGCCAAGCTCTTCACCGTACCGCTGGATCAGCTGCTGAAAGCCGTACCTGGCCTCAATGCGCCGGACGATCGCGCCTTCATTGGGAACCACGCGCACGCCGGACAATAAAGACTGCAGCTGCGCCGTCTGCTCGGCCCGCCGCAAAGTAGCCGTAAGTTCCTGAGAAAAAGCCATCATGCGCGCGCGGAAATATTCTCCAAATCTCTGTCTGCCGTTTTTTCTGGTAAAAGAAACAAAAACACCCAGCCGGTTGCCCGCGATACTCAGGGAAGAATCCCGATAGCGGCCAAAACCCAGGACCGCAGGGCCTTTAAGGCCGCGCTTTGGAAGCGTGGTCCGCGCGTTGTGAAATTTATTTTCCGCGGTATCCGCGCCATGCCCGCCTTCCTGGGCGGGTTTTTCAGGAGTCAGGTTGAAACGGCCGTCCGGGTCCACACCGACATCCACAGCGTCCTCGCGGATGGCTTCTTCACCAAGATCCTCAACTGATTTCCCCGTGCCCATGACGGATTTATTCCGGAAAGGCTTGTTCAGATTTTCAGGCGTGAACAGAACGCCTGAAATTTCCACCTGGTCGTAAAGCTCTCCATCGACCATGACAGGTTTTTCAAGATCAATCTTGACCGCGCGCTTGACCTCTGAAAAACCGCTTTCAGCGTTCGCGTCTCCGGGCAGCCAGTCCTTGCGGTATTCCGCGGCAATGCGGCCGATCCGGGCCTGAACACTTTCGGGGACCTGCGCCAGCCTTTCACTGTCAAAGGTCATGTCAATGGCGCGGGCGCCGGGGACAAAACGCGTCACCAGATCATCCGTGCGTTCTTTGGCGGCTCCGCCGCGCATTTCCGAGCGCGCGGCAAGCACGGCCTGCTTGACTTCATCCAGGACCGCATGCAGCCCGGCCTGCTGATCTGCGAAAGTAAGACGCCGGGCCTGGTCTTTTTCGTATTGAATGACGGCCTGCTCAAGCTTGGCTTCTCCGTCTTCACCGCGCGCAATGCCAAGCCAGCGGACGATCAGACTGGGATAGAAAAACGGCTGCGCCAGCCGGTGAATCCTTGCGTAAAACTGAGCGTGCAAACGCTCCGCCGTCATTTCATCCGCGGATTTTTCAGCCGCGGGAGACTCGGCCTCTGCGATTTTAAGAGCAGCCGCCTCCGTCTTCACGGCCGGAGCAAAACCCATGGCCGCGCGCAGGACTTTGACAAAGGGCGCGTCAGCCTGTTCAAACAGCGGCGGATATTTGTGCGCTTGCTTGAGATACTTGATGTCCAGAATGGCTGCGTCAAGATTGCTGCGCCCCTGGTGATTAAAGGTGAGGTCGGCCGGCCGGAAGTCAGGATTCGCGGCCTGCGACCGGAAAAACGCTCTCAGGAAAATTTCGTACGGATTAAAAAGCCCCGCGTCATGCAGCCTGCCGAGGCGGTCGCGATGAATAATCGTAATGGCGTAATGAAGCGCCCAGTAGGCATAAGCAAAAGCCTGGGGATCCGAAAGACGGTCCTGCTGCCTTCTTTTCCAGCCGCCCAGATCATGCCAGAGCGCGGGCGCGTCACCCAGAATATCCATTTCAAAATTTCCAAAATGCGGAGAATTGGGATAAAGGCCTTTGGCAATGAGCGACCAGAGTTCCTCCCCGTATTTCTCCATGGCGCGCGTAAAAATCTGCCGGTAAGTCCTTCCTCCATAACCCTCACCGCCATAGGGCATGTCCATGACACGATTGAAAATTTCTTTCTCCCCTGTGGGGTCTTCAGCCGTCCAGATCCGGACACCGGTCTTCACACGGCTAACCTCCTGGCGAAGCGCCTGAGAAAAATCGTCTTCGACTGATTGCAGGGTTCCCTCAAAGCGCATGCCCGCGGCGCTTTTTGAAAGCGTGATAAAAACACCCAGATGTCTGAGTTTTTCATCACGGTATTTTCCATAACCCGCCGCAAGCGAGCTGCGCACCTTCATGGAAGGCAGCAGCGTCCTGGCATTGTAGAATTTTTTGTCAGCGGTTTCTGATCCGTGCCCGCCATACTGAGGAAATCTTTTGGGGGTCAGGCGAACCCGTCCGTCAGATCCAAATTCCACGTCAATGGCTTCCGCGCTCTCCTGCGCCGTCGCCTTGCGCGCTTCACCGCCCGCGGAATATCCGGTGAAAGGCTGGCCAAGATTTTCTTCCGTGAAAAGAACCCCTGAGATTTCCGCCTGATCATAGGTTTCACCATCAACCGTCACAGGAGAAGGCAGCGAAACCGCGACCGCACGCTTGTCTTCAACAATCCCCACCCGGCGGTCATAATCTCCGGCCTGCCAGTTTTTGGGGTATTCTGCGGCCATACGCCGGAGCCTGGCCTGGGCTCCGGGATCAATCAGGCCAAAAGTCTGCGAATCAAAAACCATGTCGATAGATCGGCTGCCGGTAATGGTTTCACGCAATATGTCCTGGTCTTCAGATTTGGAAGGACGGATCTCAGAACGCCGCAGGAAAACAGGCTCCTGATGGAAAACCGCGTCCGGAAGGCCGATGGCCTCCGCGGCTTCCCTGAATCCAGGCATGTTCCGCACAATCGAATAGCCGTAATAAACCGTGTCAATCATCCGCGCAAGATAAGGATGCTGGTTCCCTGCCTCACCAATGGGAACCACCAGCTTGATGTCAGGGAATTCCGTGCGCACGCGCGCGGATTCTCTGGTAATCCCGGCCAGATCTCCCTGTCCGCTGAGCCGGAGCATTTGAAGATAAAAATCCACGTATTCCCCGGGGATGCCCAGAAGAGCGCCCCTCAGAGCGGCTCCCTGTTCGGAGTTGTCCGGAAATTTCTGCAGCAGCCGCTCCATAAGCCTGACCCCAAGGTTGAGAAAAAGAGGGAAATTTACAGAGTAAGCGCGGACAATGCCCTGCAGTTCCGGGTTGTCTTCTTCGGTCAGAACTCCGGTCCGCCTGAGAAGGCCGTCATTTCTGGAAAGCGCGGTGACTGCAAATGCGGGCGCGTACATTCTATGGGGATGAAAGTACAGAGCCATCTGTTCCCAGACAGCGGGAACCTGGCGGAATTCGTTTGAAAGCACGGTCGCGTCCGGTCCTTTTTCATCACTGTACCGGAGATAAAGCGGCTTGATGCCCAGAAACACCGTAAAAAGCGAAGGGAAAAGCAGCGCCTGCCTTGCTTCTCCGCTTAAAGCAGGAAAAGCCTGTTCAAGAAGGCTTCCCCGCTGCCGGATGACAGAAACTTCAGAGGGAGAAAATACGCGCATTTCAGAGCGAAGCTTGGTCAGATCCTGGGTCATTTTGAGCGTCAGTTCCTGCAGGCTCGGCCATTTGCTGCGCGGACGCTGGACAAAGGGAGCTTCCCCGCCGCTCCTCATGGCGTTGACTTTCTTGATCAGGCTCGCCATGCTGCTGAATTTGTATTTTCTGAAAATCAGCTTCAGATAACTGTCGCGCAGCGCCGCGATTTCTTCATCCTCGTAATCTTCCAATAGCGACGCCAGAGTCAGGATCAGGGCGTAAACGTCCGCGTCCGGCCCGCGCTTACCTTCGATCTGCGAGCTGTCCGCAGTCAAAGGAATATAACCCAGAGTACCGGAATTGATATTCTCACGAGTCAAGATCTCCGCGAACGCAAAATCATTCAGCTGCGTTTCCCCTGCTGAATTTCTGAGAATATTGGCAGCCTTGATGTCATTGTGCGCATAGCCCGCCTTGTGTACTCTTGCCAGAGGATCTACAATTTTCAGAATCGCATCAAAAACTTCCGCCGGGCCGGAAAAAGCATAATCACTGAGCGAAACCGCCCAGGCGATCCCCTCAAGCTCAATCCAGAGATTACCGTCCGTCATTTTTCCGATACGCTTCAGAACAGGAATTCCCTTGATACCTTTTTGGGCGAACTGTGTCAGCCGGACAGCTTCCTTGAGAATGTAACGGCTGGAACGCAGGTCATATCCGACCTTGATAATGTTGCGCGGCTGGGCCACTCCGGCAATGTAAACACGGAACACATGCGCCCCGCCCGCCAGCTTCCCGACAAGCTCTTCGTCCGGGTAAGTGCCAATATTGCTACCTTCAACTTCCAGGACCGTTTTTTTGTCGTATTTATCTCCGAATTGCTCCAACAACTGGGGATTTCTGGCTTCCTCCCCGCGGACCTCAGAACGGCGGACGAATGAAACTGCGGCCTCCGCCACGTTAGCAGGCTTTCCTTCCCCATTCCCGTTATCCAGAGCCACCAGACGTAAAGTCCGGGAAGAAGAATCCAGACGGGCCGCCACAGCGCCGTCGATATACCGGCCTTTGGCCCATATGCCAAGGACCAGGTCCTTCACGGATTTTTCAATTCCGCGTTTCTGAGTGACTGTTATTTTCGGATTTTCACTTTCAGCCAAAGCAATGGCTTCCCGAGCAATTTTATTCACGAATTCACGGCCGCGCGCAGTCAGTTTTCCGGAGCGGGTAAAACCTCCGCCCTGCGCCCAGTCAATGTCTCTTTCCACGATCCAGGCGCGCATCAAGGAATCTTCCCGGCTCAACTGCACAGCCTTGCGCAGTTCGTTAGCGTCGCCCCTTTCAAGCATTCTTGCCATGGCAAGGACCTGCCCAGAGCGGTATGCATCCGCGGCAGAAACCGCATTCGCGCCCGAACCTCTGCGCGTCAGCACCACGCCATAAGCCACAGGCCATATGAAATAGCCGTCCTGCCCGGCGGCTATGGTTCCGCCTTCATGCGCGATGACCTGAACATCCGCGTTAAAACCACGGGCCTCGTAAAAAGCCTTTACACTTTCAGGCCCGTCCATGAAACGGCTGATATTTTCAGCAAGCCTGTGCTTGACCGTTAAAGAGCGGCGAATGTCCGCGATCCGCTGGTCCAGAATCCGAAGAGCATTGGTACGCGCGGCGGCTTTGCCGGGAGTTCCGTCATACATGGCTTTCAGGCTGCCCAGGAAACTTTCCGGGCCAGGCGCAGCGGACTCTCCGGACATGGCTTCGCGGCGCGCCACGTAATCCTGGATTTCATCAATTCTGCGTTTCTCAATGTGTTCTCTCAGGCGGACGAGCGGCTGCAGATCAAACAGCTGGCTTCGGTAATCCTCCACGATCTGTTCCACATATTCTGACTTGGGATGGTGAAGAAGCAGGACTGCAAAACCATCACGCGACAGCAGGCGTTCCAGCTCCGCAGTGCTCTTGTCCATATCCTGATAGTCCTGCGCAAAAGTTGAAATCACAGCATCATAAACTCCCGCTGCAAGGCCGGTATCTTCATTGTTTGTTTCGTGGTAGGTAATGCGCTCACCCGCCTTGGGCTTCACCAGGTCGCTGGAAGCAAGGTCCACGGCATCGATATCCGCCTGGGGCAGCAGCTTTGCAGCGGAACGCGGCATGAACAGCGTCGGGCTTGCTCCAATATCCGCCAGCCGGACCTGTTTTTTTGTTTCCAGACGGCGCAGCACCTGCATGACAAACTGAAACGCGATCTCAGGATATCTTTTTCCAAAAGAACCCTGGGCATCAGGCTCCACTTCCGCCCAGCCAATAGACCAGTTTTCCTTGCGGCTTGCATCTTCGGGGGCCGAGGGCCGCATTTCAGAACGCTTCTTGATCACACTGATGCGGTGAAGAATGGCTTCATACATGGCCTGAACATTCTCATAGCGGTTGCCGGGTTCAGGGTCCATGGCCTTGCGGATAATGTCCTCGATCGGACAATTTTTAAAATCAAAATGCCCGCGCATATCGATGTCCTGCACCAGCTTTCCGGTGCTGATACCCGTGGGCTTTTCTTCATCATTCAATCTTCCAAGCCAGATTTCAAGCAAGGTCCGTCCCATGGCGTAAACATCGTGGTTATACTCAGGCTCCTGGCCTTCCCATTGCTGCTTGGAAGTAAAACCGCGCGTGCCGCCCCAGATGACATTGCGCTGAATCCTCTTGCTGTAAGCAAAGTTCAGATCAATGAGTACAATGTGTCCATCACGGGTGATGAAAAAGTTTTTGGGTTTGATATCCCGGTGCACAATTTGCAGAGTGTGCAGGTAGCCGACCACGTCGGTCATGGCCAGCGCCACTTTAAGGAACTGGAGAGGCTCCAGCTTCCGGCCGCTTTCAATAAAAAAGTCATCCGCATTCTCGCCGTCAAGGTAAGGCAGAACCAGACCGTTCAGATTGTAATTCCAGACCCCGATCCTGAGGTTTCGGTGCGGCGAAAACACATGCCGGGGATCCGCGGAATGTTCTTTCACATCCGCCTGGATTTCACGCATGATCGCGGCTTCGTTGGCGAGGCTGTCCTGGGCGCCGGAAGTCGAAAGGTTGGGTTTTTTCAAAAGATAAACGCCGCGCTTGCCCGGTATACGGAACATCAGGCTGGCTTCATTGGAAATTTCACCAAGAGGGATAATGAAAGACTTGTCGTCCAGGGCCTCAATTTCAGCGGCCTGCTCAGGCGTAAAGATCTCATGCGGAGAACGGCTGGCGCTGTGATGCGGGCGGGTCCGCATTTCAGAACGCCGGGCGCGCCACTGGGCCACGGCTTCATGCTCCGGTTCCAGAACCTCGAGCCATTCACCGTAAAAATCACGGTCAACGGCATTATCACGGGAATCCGCCTGACGGTACTTCTCAGCCAGATCGGAAATTTTCTTCTCCCGCTTTTCCGCCCCTGTCCTGAGAACTTTTCCCACGCCCTGGACCGGCACATCGTCCGTCCATTCAATCTGGCTTTCCAGCTCAATGATCCTTCGGTCAAGCGCAAGCCGCTGCGCCGGGAAATCCCTGAAAGCTCCGCGCTGGGTAGTTAAAAAGTGCTGGCCGTTTTCCGCGCTTTCCGTCCGGTTGAACATTTCAGCCATCAAAAAGTAATACTCCAGCTTTTCGGCGGCTGGAAGCGGATTCAAAAAGAAAGTTCCCATCCCCTCATCGGAAAGATCATTCTCATCAATCCCGAACTGCGATGCAAAGTCCGCGGCCATACCCAGAAATTCCATAAACAGGTCCATGTCCTCGCCTTCAAAAAACTCCGCGTTGGCCCGGCGCAGGAAAAGTCTGGCCAGCGCGATACGGTAACCCCGCACGGCCCTTGAAACTTTTTCACTCTCAGACTGAAGGTCCGGGGCCGCTTCCTCCAGCAGGCCCAAAATGGCTTTGTAGGGATTATTTTCATCCTCCACACCCATGACAGGCGTTGGCAATGCCGCAGCCGCTTCAGCTTTTTGACGGTAATCCAGCCACTTTGAGGCGTCCTCAAGTTCCGGAGTTTCACCCAGAATCACGCTCAGCGTCCTGTGACGGGAAAGCGCGGCCCGCATGTCATCCACGGCAGAATTCCCGGCTTCAATGTTCCGGTTGAAATCGCCCCAGAACTCCCCAACCGCGTCTTTTCTGGCGATTCGCAGGGCCTGCTTTTGTTTTTCAAAAAAATCCGCGCCCGCGCCAAGCACTCCGGTCAGGACTGTCATGCGCGCGGCGGCCTCTTCATAAAGATTTTGAATCAGGAGCTTGTTGACTTCTTTTTTCGCGCCTGTACCGGCTTTTTCTTCTGCCCTTGCAAGGTCCGCGCGCCAGCCTTCCGTCATATCGTCAAAAAGCCGGGCTTCCAGACCTTTTAACGCGCTGACGATTTCCATCCACTGCTCAGGAGTCCGGCTTTCAGTGCTTTCAACCCTGGCATGCAGCTCCGCGAGCTTTTCCGTCATGACCGTACGGGCATTCAGCTGTTTTTTCGCCGTGATTTTCTCGCGCAAAACTCCAAAAACTTCGGGTTCCCGCGAAAACATGCGCGTATACATTTGAAAAATACGTTCTGCTTCCTGCGCATCGTCACGGTCAAGAGCCGGCTGGACTTCAGAAGTCACAAGAGCGACAACTTTCGCTTCAAGCAGCTTGAAGAATTTATTGAAAGAATCCGCTTCAGGCGCCATCTGGCCCCTGACAGCTTCCAGGTTATTCAAAAGACGGATCCAGCTCTGGACCGAGCTGCCGGGTCCGGCCTCCACAGCTTTTCTGATTTCCAGTACCGAGCCGTATGCATCGCCATGCCTGAAAGCCTGCGGGAATTCTTCTTCAAGCTTGCGGGCACGCAGCAGCGCAGTTTCAGCGTTAGCAACCAGCCTTTGATCAAGAGAAAGGCCTACGGTCTCCCAGAAGGTCTTGCGCAGGTCGTTCCAGTCGGCTGTCATTTCAAGACGTTCCGCTTCAATCGCGGGGCGTGCGCCGCCGAGTTTGGCCAGCGCGGCGGCCATGGCTTCACGCGCTTTCTTGTATTTCCTGTCTTCCCGAAGGCTTTTAATCGTTTTAGAGGCCTTCAGTTCAGCTCTGGCATCCAGAAGCTTTTCAAAACTTTCCCGTTCAGTCCTTGTGACAGCAGACCCAAGAGCGCGTACCTGATCGCGCATTTCAACCAGCCTTTCAAAAGTGACGGCGTTATCTTCAGCCTCTTCGCGGAATCCGATCAGGGTGTAATAAAAATCTTCCGGCGCGGCGCCGGACACGCCCTTGCGCACAGCCTCAAACAGTTCAAAGTTTTTGGCCAAAACCGCGGACTGGGGCTGGTTAAGCGGTGAAACCAGCGCCGTCCATAAACGATTTTCCGCTTCGCTTCCCTGTTTTTCGGTTTCCGACCGCAGGGTTTCAAGCCAGGCCATTTGTCCCGCCCTGGTCTTGACCTCGTCAAGCAGGCGGAACGCAGATACGTAATCTCTTTTCGCGACGCGCGGGTCGGAAGTTTTTGCCAGCACAACAGCCCGCACCGAGGTTTCAAGACGGGCGGAAGCAAGGCCTCGCAGCGTTTCAAGCCGGGCCGTGTCCACGCGCATTTCAGAGCGTCGTTCCAGTATTTCATTCAGCCCGGCCAGAACATCCGCCAGGTCGCGGACTCCGGCTTCGTTTTCACCCGCGCTCTCGGCAATTCTGCGGTATTCGAGCGCCATGTCCGCGGCTTCAGGGGAAGTTTCATCCGTGACGCCGAATGCGGCGCGGATTTTTCTGGCCAGCGTCAGGTTCCGGGCCATGCTTTCAGCCTGGGGCTGATCAAGCGGACGGTCCAGCCCCTCTTCAAAATTTTTCCACGCGTCCTGGCCGCGCTGTCTGAGCGCGTCCCGGATCTGTACCAGAGGCTGAGGATCCGCAAGCCTGGGAGCCACCGCGTCTACAAGGGCAAGGACTCCGGCAAAATTTTCCGCGCTTTCAAGCGCGGCCGCTTCACTCAGCGCGGCCGCGGCCAGTTTGGTCCGCACAAGTTCTTCAAAAGCGGCGATACTCTCGGCATATCCGCCTTCCGCGCCTTTCCAGACAGAGGCCTGGTCCAGAACACGCGTCAGTTCAAGCGATGTTGCGTCCGGTTTTTCAGCGGTCTTTCGCGCAGCCATGACCTCCCGCGCGCGGGCGGCCTCGTCCGTTCCCATTCTTCCAGCGGCTGCGGCCATATCACTTTCAGGAGAAACATCCAGAGGCTCCGCCAGTTTTGTCCAGACCATCCCCCAGGTTGCGCCGCGGGCTTCACGCTCAGAATCCAGAATGCCCTCCCGTATCTGGCTGAGACTTTCGGTTTCAACGCCGGCGCCCAGAATTCTTTCCGCCCGGTCCACAAGGGCGCGCGCCCCCTGAAAATCATCCGCGGCAAGCTTTTCCTCAACTTCGGAAGAAAGCCGAACGGCAAAATCCGCGGCAAGAAAATCTCTCCACCCGTCCAGCATGGGGAGCAGTTCCTGCGGCACCGCCGCACCTTCCCCCGCCCGCGCGACCATCGCGCGGAAAGCCGCAAGCTGGGCAAAGAATGTTTCGTCGTCTCCCTCTTCGTAGGCCTTGCGGATAGCAACGATCTGGCGGTGTTCACTATCGATTTCCTCAAGCATGCGCGCGCGGCTTTCAAGTGCGGCGCGGTATTTCGGGGCTGAAACTTTTTCCCTGATGATTGCAAACAGGCGGTCCCACTGCGCGGGGTTAGCGGAAAACTTGGTCAGTTCCGTGTCCTGGACTTTTTCAAAACCGTTGGAAAGATAAAAATTCAGGGCTGAAATTTCCGTGGCCAGTTCCAAAGCCGCAGCCTGGTGATTTTCACCGCGCGGTTCGGTCAAGGTCTCCATCAAACGCAGCCAGCGGTTGCCCAGGTCGTAGAAAATACGGGTTTCGCTGTCTTTCATGACACGCACGTAAAGTGCCGCGGGCGCAAGATTGACCGTGTCCTGTTTCCACAGGCGCTGGGCAAGCCCGACAAGGGCCACACGGTTCTTCAGGGTCTGCCCCGTGCTGACCAGCTGCAGGATGCCGTCCAGTACCTGGAAATCGAAAAGCGGACGCAGGTCCGCGGGAACGGATTCGCGCGCGGCCTGAAATTTTTCAAAAAACTTGTTTTTGACGGCTTCGCGGTAAAAATCACGGAACTTCTGAACGTAGATCGAACCTTCACGAGCTTCAAAAAGAAGCCGCCGCTGAAGCTGAGGCCCTTGATCCCCCTTGGCGGGGATGGTTACGGTTTCCGTCGCGCCCAGGAGCGCGGCCAGAGGCGCAAAAAATGTTTTTTCGTCCGTAAGCGCGTCACGCAGCGATTCTTCCGCCCATACGGCCAGCGCGCGGCGGGTCTGGGCTTCCCTGCTGGCGCCCGTCTCAAGCGCCACGCCGCTGGTCGCGACTTTCCAGGCCGAAGCCACATCCACCAGGCTCTGGCTGTCCGCGGCTTCCTGCGGCTTGGTGAAATACTTGGGCATTTCTGCCTGGTGCATCCTGAGGCGGCGGTACATGGCCAGGCGAAGCGCGCGCTTTTCTTCTGCTGTGCGGCCCAGGTAATCCGCCCATTTTTGCGCGCCTTCACGCGAATAAAGAAGGAAGGAACTCTGGGGCAGCAGGCGGCCTTCCCGGGCAGCCAGCACCAGTTTGTCCACGCGATCATTTCGCCGCTGCAGGGACGCGTTGGCGGAAATGCCGTACTGCATGAGTTCTTCGCGGTCGGTCACGAAATATTCGCTGATAAATTCAGGTGTAAGCTCATCGCCCTGAGGCACCGCGGGCAAAGGCTTTTTCAGCACGAATATCCGGAAAAATCTCTGCCTGGGATCATTGACGTCCTTGGCCGCGACCAGGTAAGGCGGCTGAAGCGGACCCTGACTTTCATCGGAAACCGAAAGCGCGATAACAGGTTTCTCAACGTCCATGAACGTGATGGCCAGACCGGAAGGCGTGTAACGCATTTCAAGTCCCGCTTCACGCATGATCAAAATTTTATAGAGTCCAAAAACGCTATCGGGCTCCTGCACCGTGTCCGGGTCAAGACCCAGGCCTTCAAAACGCGGAAAAAAGAAAAACGCGGGCTTGCTGCGTTCAGGCGCGCCGGCAGGAGCCTCGGCTTCCTGCTCTTCAAGCGCAATCAGGAAATTCCGAAGCTTGGCGCGCTGCACGTCCGGTGTTTCGTTAAGCGAAGGGTATTCAACCTGGACCGGCTGACGCCTGTCCTCGCGCAGGGCCGCGAGAATCCGGTAAGCCTGCGCCGCATAATCCAGAAGATCAGTGCGCAGCGCTTCCCCGGAAAGCTGGCCGTTGCGGACTTTGCCAAGCAGTGTGGATGCTTTCATGTCGCGGGCGGCCAAGGTCCTTTTTTCCGAGTTCCAGGCCTGTTTATAGAAATGTGTCATGAACTTCTCGGCATGCTGAAGAGCTTTCGATTCATCTTCACTCAGCCCTGCCCTTGCGGCTTCATCAGAATAAAGAGAGAAAAACCATTCCGCGTCACGCCGCCATTCTTCCGCAGGCCGCGCTTCAGCTTCGGCCGGCCGCTCAATCCACGACGTGATTCTTTCAAGCCTTTCCACAAAAGGAAGCGAAACTTCCGTTTCCTGCCGGGGCGCAGCAACGGTCACTTCCGGAGCGGCTTCAGTCGTAACAACAACCGTTGTCACCGGCTGGACGCCTGTGACAGGCGGCTGCTCCACAGCCTGCACAACCGGGGCCGGAGCCTGGGTTTCAGGAAGAACCAACCCGAGTTCAGCCGCAACCTCACGCAAACTTTCCGGAACTTCACCCAGGATATCAATGCCTTCCGTCATCATGGGCACCGCTTCCTGCGAACGTCCCTCAAACCTTCCAAGGCTGGTAATGAGCTGGTCTGTGAAAACAACTTTCAGGTCTTCAAGATCGCGCTCAAAACCCTGGAGAGCGCCGGCAGGCATAAACGCCAGGCCTTCACGCTTTGCCCGGGCAATAAGTTCCTTCATCTTGCCGAACAGCGCGCGGAAATTTTTTTCGCGCAGAGCCTGATGAATTTCCAGAATCAGTCCGTACTTCTCCGCTTCCGCGCGCGCGAATTCTTCGCGGCGGGCAATGGCCTCAGAAATTCCGCCCTCGCGGATCTGGGCGAGAATGGGGTCGAAAAGATACCGCTGCCAGTCCGCCTGGGACTTCACGCTGTTGAAATCAAAAACCGGCATGCCCGCCAGATCAAAGGAAGGAAGGCCTGCGGCGGTCAAAGCGTAACGGTAGCGCGCCATTTCAAGGAGATGCGCGCTGAGCGCGGCGGAAGCGTCTTCCCTGCCGGCATCTTTGAAGGACTCAAGAATCGCGGTCCATTCGCTGTCATAATTTTTTCTGATATTCGAAAGAATGTCGGGGCGCAAACTCAAGGCCAGCGGCGAAAAAGCATTGTCCGCGGAACGCTGCTGCCTTTCAAAACCGTCATAAATACCGGCCGCAAAATCTCTGGGCTTTGCATCCGCACCGGGAAGTCCCATGACTTTCATCACGGCGTATGAGACCTGCGCTTCAAAAGGCTTGCGCAGTTCCGGCGGAAGCGCCCCGCTCGCGGCTTCAAAAGCTTCGCGGAATTTCCTGCGTTTAAGGTTCGTTTCCATCTTGTTGAACTTTTCATTGGCGCGGTCCCAATCCTCATGCCGGACATCTGCGCCTTCACCTGCGCGCTTGACCGGAGTACCGCCCATGATTTTCCGGAATCCGGCGCTTGGAACCTTCGCAGGCCTCGCATGAGGAATCAGCCAGGAATTATCTTTGGCCTTTCCCGCGCCCCAGAGAACAAAAAGAGGCCTTGGAATCTGCGCTTCAGCGCCGGGAAGCAGGGCCTGTGAAATCATAGACGCGTGAATGACCGTGGCCATGCGCTGGTGATGCTTTTTCTCACCGCCGACGATGGAAAGAGCTGCGTCCATGACCTGCCAGATCCGGTAATTATCTTCGGCCGTGCCTTCAGACTGAAGGCCGGTACGCTTCATCATTTCCGGAAGCTCTCGGTCCTGCATTTCAAAATACCGGCGCATGGCAACCTCCAGCGCCCGGCTTTCTTCCGGCCTGCCGCTGCTGTTCGCCACAAAATTCGCGTATTGCGGAATCCTGCCTTTTTCAAAAACAGAATAATAGTCCTGAAAAAGCAGGCGCCCCTGCCCCGCGAATTCACGGACCCTTTCAAGGACTTCCCTGCGGCGCTCCGGAGTGCTGTCTTCGCTCAGCTCAAAAAGCGCGGCAATCTCATACGGGTCACTGATAAAGTATTCCTCAAGAAACGCGGCCGTTAATTCATTCTTCTCGGGAAAGCGGGGCAAAGGTTTTTTCAGCACAAGAAAACGTCTGAACCGGAACTGCGGCTCAGCAGCCGCGGTTTCTGCTTCCATAGAAGGCAGCATATTGACCTTGCCGGTCAAAATCGTGGAGATGGTCTTCACCGGAGCGGAAACACTGGTCATGACCGCGGAGAAACGCTCCGGCGTGGAATCCGGCTCCGCGCCGCCTTCGCGAATCGTCAGGAAATTATGCGGGTAAACTGCGACGCCCTGTTCCTGGGCCACGTTGGCGGGCGCGCCCCAGTAAATGAATTCAGGCCAGAAATGGAAGCCGCTTTCCCGCTCGCGCACCATCAGATGACTGGCGAGAATTTCACGGCTGTTGCGGATGTTGAGCGCGTCAAAATCCTCAGGGTATTCCCGGGGAACTCCGCCCTTGCGCTCATCGTTTTCAAGCCCGGCCAGAACACGATAAGCGCGCGCCGTCAAGTCGAGCAGGATTTCCCTGGCTTCCTGAACCGGAAAAGCTTTTCTCCGGACTTTTTCCAGCAAAAAGCTTTCACTGAAGCGGTCTGTGGGCGCCAGTTTTCTTGCTTTTACAAGTTTGTCCAGCAAGGATGTGGGAATCGGTTTTTCCAGACTTACGCTCTTGCCCCGGTCCCGGTCGCCATAGGTTCCCTTCTTCGCCTTGGTCTCAAGAAGCTGGTTGTAATAACCGAAAATCGCCTTCGAAGCGCCGATGACGGAAGCCAGCAGACGGGTGTTTTCCGGCTGATGAAGATTTTCAAAAGCCGCGGAGGCGCTGTCATAAAAGGAAACCCACCATTCCAGGTCCGCCCACCATTCAGCATCGCCCTGGGTTTTCGCGGGATCCATGACAAACTCTGAAAGCTTTTCAAGGCGCGCGCGGAATTCTTCCTGAAAAACGCGCATTTCAGAACGAAGAGCCGGAGGTTCTCCCACAATATCGCCATCAGGAATAAGACGGTAAGGAACCACGGCGTTTGTTTCATCCACCCAGACACGATAGTTCTTGAGAGTGCGAGCGGCACCGGTACTGGTCTCATAGTGCGGTGCTTCAAACCTCAAAATATTAATCAGCGCGGCATTTATATTAAACCGCACATCCTGAAGCCCCTGAGCGGAGTAACGCTGGGCCAGTTCTCCGGTGCGGATCATGTCCAGGATGCGGTTGATGTAAACCGTTTTTCTGTCAGAATCTCCGGGGATGCGGACGATCAAAAGCGGCTGGGAAAAAGGCTGCCCATTGCGCAGGCCTTCAACCGTGACGCCGTCAATGGTGAACGAAGAGTCAATGCCGGGATAACTCAGAAAACGCAGCACCTGCTGCGGCTGCCCTGGGACGCGGATGTCTTCATAAACCATTTCAGCGGACTGATAATCGCGGTAAATTTTTCCGG
>CAZIQJ010000028.1:0-14885 GCA_964541285.1 uncultured bacterium
GGCATTATCGATGAGCGCGGCCGTACCATCCGCTGGCCCCAAAGCCTGGGCGAAAAAGACCTTTCCGTCTGCCTTTCCATTAAAGACACTTTTGAGAAACGTTTAAACATTCCCACCTTTGTTGAAAACGACGCGAACGCGGCCGTGCTTGGCGAAAAATGGCTGGGGCTGGACCGTGACGTGCGCCACATGCTTTATATGTTTTCCGGCGTTGGCTGCGGCGTTTTGATCAACGGCGAAATTTACCGCGGCGCCACGGGCGCTGCCGGCGAACTCGGCATTAACAGCGGCAAAGGCTCCAAGGAATACGCCAATGATATCGCCACCCAGCTCGGACGCTGGGGCATGGACATCGGTATGGTCGGAAGAGCGACCGAGGCCATTAAAAAAGGCGAGAAAACCCTGCTGAAGGATTATGTACAGGGAGATCTTTCCAAGCTGACTTTCAAGGAAATCGTGCGCGCGGTGAAGGAAAAAGACGCGCTCGCCCTGAAAGTTGTGGATCAGGCCGGGCAGGACCTTGGCAAGAAAATCGCTTTTCTTGTTAACCTGCTGAACCCTGAAATCGTGGTCATCGGCGGAGGCATCGAGGATTGCGGCGCGCCCCTTCTCGATTCCGTCAAGGCCGCGATCAAGGAATGGGCGGTCGAAGAAGCTTCGGCCCAGGTAAAAATTATTCCCTCCGCTTTTGGGGAAAATGCCGTGGCCCTCGGGGTGGTTGGAATTGTCGCCCGCGAAGTTTTCGCCCAAGCCTGATTTTCCCAAGCGCTGGACCGGAGGGCGCGTGGCCGGAGATTTTGTTTCCCACCTGGAAGAATTCCGCCGCCGTCTCATTACCTGCCTGATTATTTTCGCAGCCGCCACATTCGCCGCTTATTTTTTTGCACGTCCCATTCTTGACTGGCTGACCTGGCCGCTGCGCCAGTACGGCGTGACCAACCTTTATTTTCAAAAACCCCACGAAGCTTTTTTCATTTACATGAAAACAGCGGGTTTCACAGGCCTGTTTTTTTCACTGCCTTTCCTTTTTTATCAGCTTTGGTGTTTTGTTTCTCCGGGGCTTTATGACAACGAAAAAAAATTCATCCTTCCGCTTGTTCTGATCAGCACGGCCCTGTTTTTGTGCGGCGCTCTTTTTGGATATTATTTTGTCATTCCCGTTGGGCTGGGATTCCTGCTCAGTTTTCAGACTGAAAGCCTCAAACCTATTCTGGATGTCGCGGCCTATTTTTCTTTTCTGACGGGCATGCTTCTGGCTTTCGGGGTTCTTTTCGATTTTCCGGTTGTGGTCATTGGGCTGGTGCGTCTGGGCGTGGTTAAAACCGCGGGGCTTAAAAAAGCCAGGCGTCTGGTCATTGTTCTGATTTTTGCCGCGGCCGCGATTTTGACCCCGTCGCCGGATCCGGTCAGCCAGCTGCTTCTGGCCTTTCCCCTGGTCTTTTTGTTTGAAATTTCCCTCTGGATTGCCGCCATGATGGAGAAAAGGGGCGGCGTTGACACCCCTGCGGTTTAGATGTATATTGAACCCTCTTCCGGCGTTTTAAATTGATTCATAACTCTTTTATTTTCAAATAGTTATATTAAGGACCCCGGCGTGAAAGAATCCATCTCAAATCCAGGTCAGGCAGTGCTTTTAAAGGGCGTCACCGTCTGGTTTACCGGACTGCCCAGCTCCGGCAAGTCAACCCTGGCCCGGCTTTTGGAACGCCAGCTCCGCAAGTGGCAAGTCAAGACCGAGCTTTTGGACGGAGACGTGGTCCGCACCCACTTGAGCAAAGGCCTGGGGTTCTCAAAGGAAGACCGGGAAACCAATATCAAGCGCATTGCCTTTGTCTGCCAGCTTCTTACGCGCAACGACGTGCTGGCCATTGCTTCGGCTGTGTCGCCGTACCGCGAAGCGCGTGATTCCGCGCGCCGCATGATCGGAAGTTTTGTGGAAGTTTACGTCAAGACTTCAGCCGCGGAATGCGAGAAGCGCGATGTCAAAGGCTTGTATAAAAAAGCGCGCGCGGGCGAACTCAAGGGCATGACCGGCGTGGATGATCCTTACGAAGAGCCTGCGAATCCCGACATTCTCTGTGAGACGGAAAAGGAAACCGCGGAACAGTCCGTGGAAAAAATCCTGAAACAGCTGGCCGCGCTTGGTTATCTCCGGCTTCAGGCATAGGAATTTATGAAACGCGTTGATTTTCACATGCACACTACGCACTCGGACGGAACATATTCTCCCGAGAGCCTGATGCGCTATTGCAAAGAAAAAAACCTGGCTTGTGTGTCCGTGACTGATCACGACACCATGTCCAGCTTTGAGCCTTGCGAGGCTGAAGCCAAAAAACTTGGAATTGAATTGATCCCCGGTGTTGAGCTTAGTGCGATTTATGAACCGGGCACTCTGCATATTCTGGGTTATTTTCTGGACCGCAATCATCCGGAACTGAAAAAAGCGCTGGATGAAATCCAGACCGCGCGCCGTGAAAGAAACCCGCGCATTATCGAATGTCTGAACAAGGCGGGCGTGGACATTACCATGGAAGAGGTTTTGGAAGAGGCCATGTCCGGCCAGGCCCAGACCGTGGATCCGTGCATGAAGCAGGTCGGCCGTCCGCATTTTGCCAAGGTCCTGGTCAAAAAAGGCGTGGTCAGCGATGCCAAGGAAGCCTTCGCGCGCTTTCTGGGAAAGGGCCAGCCCGCTTACATTGATAAACGCCGGCTGACGCCCGAAAAGGCTCTGGATTTGATCAACAAAGCCGGGGGAATTGCCTCGGTTGCGCATCCCAAGCAGATGAAGCTGGATGAAAACGCCCTGGACCGCGAGATCAAGAAGCTGGCGGAGGCAGGGCTTGGCGGCGTAGAGGTGTTTAACAGCTGCCAGAACCCCTCAGAAAATGCGGTTTATTTGAGAATCGCAAAACGCTACAATCTTGTGGTAACAGCAGGCAGTGATTTTCATGGCACCAACAAGCCGGGAGTGGACCTGGGCTGGCTTGGCCAGGACGTCCGGATGGGCTATGAAATGGTCGACCAGCTGCGTGAAAGAATCGCGGCGCGGAAGGCCTGATTGAAGGGATCTGTGGCGAAACGGCAGTTTGATTTAGAAAAGCTGAACGCGCAGTTTGAAACGCAAAAGCCAGAAGAGATTATCCGTTGGGCGGTTAAAGAGTTTTCCCCCCGGTTTGCCATGACCTCTTCCTTTGGTCCGGAGAGCGGTGTGCTTTTGCATATGGCAAGCCTGGCGGATCCGGAAACAGCCGTGCTGTTCCTGGAGACGGGGTATCACTTTCCGGAGACTCTGGAATATAAAAACCGTCTGATTGAAATGTTTGGCCTCAAAAACGTGATCGACCTGAAGGCTGATCCGGAAAAGCGGCGCCAGCTGGTCGAGCGTTACGGCGGTGTTCCTTATGAAAAGGACCCGGACCTTTGCTGCCAGATCAACAAGGTTGAGCCGCTGGACGCTTCTTTAAAAAATTATGACGCCTGGATGACCGGCATACGCCGGAACCAGACGGACTTCCGGAAATCCATCAGGATACTGGAAGAGTATGAAGGCGGGCTTTACAAGGTCAGCCCGCTGGCAAATTTCACTTCGCGTGACGCGTGGTGGTATCTGAAAGAACACCGGATTCCTCAGCACCCCTTGTTTGAAAAGGGTTATCTGAGCATCGGGTGCTGGCCCTGCACGCGGCCGATCCAGGCGGGGGACGACGAACGTTCCGGCCGCTGGGCGGGACGCGCGAAGAAAGAATGCGGCATTCACACGTTCAAGGAAGTTAAGGAAAAAGAAACTCCGGAATCAAAGGAAAGCCAGAAAGGGCTTTCCGAAAACATTTAAGGAGAACACATGTCCATGACTCAGACCAAAGCCCGCACCAAACCTCTTGTGGCCCAGAACGCGCTGGAGCTGATTTCCAACACTCCGCTTGTGAAAATCAACAAGCTGGGCGGAGCGCAGATGGCCAACGTTTACGGAAAGCTGGAATCCATGAATCCGGGCGGCAGCGTGAAGGACCGCATTTGCTTCAGCATGATCCGGGACGCTGAAGAAAAAGGCTTGATCAAGAAAGACACCGTTATTGTGGAGCCGACTTCCGGCAATACCGGCATTGGCCTCGCGCTGGTTTGCGCGGTCAAGGGCTACAAGCTGATCCTGACCATGCCTGAAACCATGAGCGTGGAACGCCGCCAGCTTCTGAAACGTTACGGCGCGGAACTGGTCCTGACGCCGGGAGCTGAAGGCATGAAAGGCGCGATCGCCAAAGCGAAAGAAATCGCGGAGCAGAACAAAAACAGTTTTATTCCGCAGCAGTTTGCCAATCCTGCCAACCCCAAGATTCACCGTGAAACCACGGCCGAAGAAATCTGGGAAGCGCTGGATGGGAAAGTGGATGCTTTTATTTCCGGCGTGGGTACCGGCGGAACCATCACGGGCTGCGGCGAAGTTTTCAAAAAAAGAAATCCCAAGGTCAGGATTGTGGCGGTTGAACCCAAAACGTCTCCGGTTCTTTCGGGCGGCGCTCCGGGCCGTCACAAGATCCAGGGCATTGGCGCGGGTTTTGTGCCCGATGTTCTGAACCGCGGCATTATTGACGACATTATTCAGGTTGAAGACCAGGACGCCTGGAAAACCGCGCTTGAGATGGCTTCAAAGGAAGGCCTTCTCGGAGGTATTTCCGCGGGCGCCAATGTGTGGGCCGCTCTTCAGGTTGCCAGAGAACTTGGCCCCGGCAAAAACGTGGTCACGGTGATTTGCGACACAGGCGAGCGTTACCTGAGCATGGACGAAGCTTTCAAAGTTTAATGAAATTGAAGGGGTGAAAGAGCAATGAGTTATCTGAAAGGTTTGAGATGCCGCGAATGCGCGCGTGAATATCCGAAGCAGGCTCTTTATGTCTGCGAATACTGCTTTGGTTCTCTCGAAGCCATTTACGATTATGAAGGCATCAAGAAAGTTCTGACACGCGAAAAAATTCTGAAAGGCCCCAAGAGCCTGTGGCGTTACCGTGAGCTTCTTCCTATTGATGGAGAGCCGACCGCGGGTTTTTATTCCGGATACACGCCGCTGGTCAAAGCCGACATTCTGGCCAAGCAGCTGGGAGTCCGCGAGCTTTACATCAAGGACGATTCCGTGTGCCATCCGACCTGTTCTTTCAAGGACCGCGTGGTGGCCGTGGCTCTTTCCCGCGCGCGCGAACTGGGTTTCGACACCGTAGCCTGTGCTTCTACCGGAAACCTCGCCAACTCGGTCGCGGCCAACGCGGCATGGGCCGGTTTCAAGCGCTACATTTTTATTCCCGCAAATCTGGAAAAGGCGAAAGTCATCGGCACGCTGGTGTACTCGCCCAATCTTGTGGCCGTGAACGGAAACTATGACGATGTGAACCGCCTGTGTTCAGAAATCGCGAACAAATACCGCTGGGGTTTTGTGAACATCAACTTGCGCGCGTATTACGCGGAAGGTTCCAAGACCCTGGGTTTTGAAATCGCGGAACAGCTTGGCTGGAAAGCTCCGGACCATGTGGTCGCGCCCGCGGCCAGCGGTTCCTTGATCACCAAAATCTGGAAAGCTTTCAAGGAGTTTGAAAAAATCGGCATCATCGGCGAAGTGAAGACCAAAATCCACTGTGCGCAGCCGCAGGGATGTTCTCCGATTTCAACTGCGATCGAGACCAAGTCGGACGTCATCAAGCCGGTGAAACCCCAGACCATTGCCAAGTCGCTGGCTATCGGCAGCCCGGCCGATGGCTATTACGCCAAGGACGTGGTTCGCAATTCCGGCGGCTCCGCGGGAATTGTTTCTGATGATGAAATCCGCGAAGGCATCAAGCTGCTGGCGCGGACCGAAGGCATTTTCACGGAAACCGCGGGCGGCGTTACGGTCGCGACCGCGAAAAAACTGATTGAGCAGGGCATTATTCCCAAAACAGAATCCATTGTGCTCGCCATCACCGGCAACGGCATGAAGACCCAGGAAGCCATTCAGGAAGCCGTGGGCGAAGCCAAATTGATCGAACCGAACCTCGCGGCCTTTGAAAGCAAGGTCATGCAGGGTTCGGCCATTAAAGTCTAGACAAGAAAGGAAGTGCAGCATGTCCGTTAAAGTCAGAATTCCCACCCCGCTCCAGAAGTTGACGGGAAAAGGAGAGGTTGAGGTCAAGGCCGCCACGGTCAAGGACCTGATTGATGATCTGGAAAAGAACTTTCCCGGCATCAAGGACCGCCTGTGCGACGAAAGCGGCAAGATCCGCCGGTTCGTGAATGTTTATTTAAATGAAGAGGACATCCGTTTTTTGAACCAGGAAGGCACTTCACTGAAAGACGGGGACCAGATATCGATCGTTCCCGCCATCGCAGGGGGCTGATATGGCTAAAAAAGCGTTTCACCTTGTTTTTCCGCAGAAAATGATCAAGGAGCCCATCATGTTTCTGGTGGCCCGCGATAACAACCTTCTGCTGAATATCCGCCGCGCGAAAATTACAGCTGAAGCCGGCGAAGCCACGATCGAACTTGAAGGCAGCCTGGAAGACATCCAGAAAGCTGAAAAACAGCTTCGCGAAAAAAGCGTGGCCGTTGAATCCGTTACGGGAGACATTGTCGAAGGATGAAAAATCTCATTCAGGAACTCAAACAAAAAGTCCTGGCAGGCCAGGAAGTTTCTTTCGAAGAAGCCATTCGTTTGATCGAAATCAAGCCCGGGCCGGACATGGATGCCCTGCTTGAAGCCGCGCAGGAAATCACTTTTCATTTTAATTCCACGGAGCCGGGCCTTTGCTCGCTTATTAACGCAAAGAGCTATCTTTGCGCGGAAGACTGCGGGTTCTGTTCACAGTCCGTGCGTTTTGACACACGCGTCAACCGTTACCAGATGATGCCGACCGAAGAAGTCGTGGCTGCCGCCAAGGACTTTGAGAAAAAAGGCGCGCATAATTTTTGCGTGGTCACAAGCGGCGGAGAGTTAACCGATCACGAGTTTGATCAGGTTATTGAAATCTACAAACGGCTGAAAGCGGAAACCACCATGCAGCTCGACGGTTCCCTGGGTTTTCTGACGCCCGAGCGCGTTCAGCGCCTGAAAGAGGCGGGTGTGCGCCGCTTCAACGACAATCTTCAAAGCTCGCGCGAGTTTTATCCCAAGATTGTGACGACGCACACATACGACAAACGCCTTGAGACCCTGCGCATGCTTCAGCAGGGCGACATGGAAATCTGCTCAGGAGGCATTCTGGGCATGGGCGAAACTCCTGAAGACCGCGTGAAGCTTGCTTTTGAACTCAAGCCCTTTGCGCCGCACTGTCTGCCCATGAATATTTTGAATCCGCGCCCCGGCACGCCGCTTGAAAATGTTCCCGCCCCGGACCCGCTTGAGATGGTCAAGACTATTGCGGTGTACCGCTTCATTCATCCCAGGGCCAATATCAAGCTGGCCGGCGGGCGTGAAGTCAATCTGGGCGGAGAGTATCAGGAAATGTCGCTGAATGGAGGGGCCATCGGCTTGATCATCGTCGGCTACCTGACCACCGCTGCCAATCCGATGCAGGATGATTTCGACATGCTGAAACGCGCCGGATTTGAGCCTCAGAAAAGACCTGCGCCCAAAGCGAAAGAAACCACGGCCCCGGTTTCCTGATTTTCCTTGGAACCCGTTCTCCAAAATAAAACTATCCTGATTACCGGCGGAACCAGCCGTCTTGGCCGCGCTTTTGTGGAAAAAGCGTCCGCGGCCGGCGCGCGCGTTTTTTTTACTTACTTTGAAAACAAAACTTCGGCGGCGGAGCTGGCCCAAAAAGGCGCTGAAGGTTTTGAGCTGGACCTGGCAAGCACGGCGGCCATCGATGCTTTCGCGCGGCTCCTGAAAGAAAAAACAAAGACGCTGGACGCGGTTATTCATAACGCGGCCGCAGTCCGGGACCACACGCTTCAGAATTTGACGGAAGAAGAATGGGACTACGTCATGAACGTGGACTTGAAAGCTCCGTATTATTTGACCAAAAAAACCCTGCCCATGATTTTTAAAAATGAAGAAAAAGCGCGCAAGATTCTTTTTATCACCAGCCGTGCGGCCGTGATCGGCGGCGTTGGAATTTCCAATTACGCGGCTGCCAAGGCCGGGCTGATCGGGCTGGCTAAGTCTTTAGCGCAGGAGCTGGGCAAAAAAAATATTCTGGTCAACGCGGTCAATCCGGGTTTCATGCAGTCAAAGATGACGGAAAGCATGCCGGAGCAGGCGGTACAGGCGCATCTGGCGGCCAGCCCGCTGAACAGGGTTTCAAACCCTGAGGAAGTCGCGGATTTTCTGATTTACCTTTGTTCGGATGCCATGCAGGGCGTCAGCGGGCAGGTCCTGCATTTTGAATCGCGTAAAATCTAGGCCCCGTCATATGGTAAATCGGCCCGCTGGAACAGGTTGTGACGGCTGTGCTATAATGCGCTTCTTTACCTTTTACGGATAAATTTATGGATCATCTGGAAAAACTAGAGGCCCTGTCGGTTTATATTCTTCGGGAGGCCTACGCCAACTTTAAAAACATGGCCATGCTCTGGTCCATCGGCAAGGACAGCACAGTCCTCCTTTGGCTGGCTCGCAAAGCTTTCTTTGGCCATGTTCCGTTTCCTCTTGTGCACATCGACACCGCCTACAAAATTCCGGAAATGATTGAATACCGCGACCGTCTTGCCCGCGAATGGCATTTGAACATGGTTTATGGGCAGAATGTCGAAGCCCTGAAAAACAAACAGACTTTTCCGGACGGCGCGCTGGACCGCATCAGCTGCTGCAAGGCGCTGAAAACCGACGCGCTGCGCAACACGCTTTCAGGTGAATGGACGCGCTGGCGCATGGACCACAAGACCGGCAAGTACGTCATCGATGAAAACAAGGAACCCTACACCGGCGTGATTGTGGGCGTGCGCGCGGACGAAGAGGGCAGCCGTTCCAAGGAACGCTATTTTTCTCCGCGCGACAAAAGAAACGACTGGAACATCGGCGACCAGCCGCCTGAGCTCTGGAACCAGTTCAAGACGGATTTTGCTCCCGGCACGCACATTCGTATTCATCCTTTGCTTGACTGGACCGAACTGGATATCTGGGAATACATCGCCAAGGAAAACATTCCCATTACCCCGCTTTATTTTGACCAGGGCAAGGGCGAACGCTACCGTTCACTGGGCTGCTATCCCTGCACCACGCCGGTGAAGTCCACGGCCAAAAATCTGAAAGAGGTCATCGAAGAGCTCAAGACCGGAAAATTTGCGAACATCGCGGAACGCGCGGGCCGTGCCCAGGACAAGGAAGACGGCGGCGGCCTGGAAACTTTGCGGCGCGAAGGGTACATGTAAAATGAAAAAAGACCTTGAGCAGAAAATGAACATCGTCATCGTGGGCCATGTGGACCACGGCAAAAGCACGGTCATCGGCCGTCTGCTTGCGGACACGGATTCACTGCCCCAGGGCAAGCTTGAGAAGGTCAAGGCGGATTGCGCGCGCAATTCCAAACCCTTTGAATACGCCTTCCTGCTTGACGCGCTGAAAGACGAACAGGCGCAGGGGATTACCATTGATACCGCGCGCTGTTTTTTCAAAAGCAAAAAACGGCACTATATTATTATTGATGCGCCGGGGCACATTGAATTCCTGAAAAACATGATTACGGGCGCGGCGCGCGCCGAAGCCGCGCTTCTGGTCATTGACGCCAAGGAAGGCATTCAGGAAAACACCAGGCGCCACGGCTATCTTCTTTCCATGCTGGGCATCCGCCAGGTCGCGGTCTGCGTCAACAAAATGGACCTGGTCAATTACAGCCAGAAGGCCTTTGAAGATATCGAAGCCGATTACCGGAAATTTCTGAAGCAGATCCATGTGGAGCCCAAGGCCTTTATTCCGATCGCGGCCATGGAAGGCGAGAACATCGCGGAAAAATCCGAAAAAATGAAATGGTACAAAGGCGGCAGCGTGCTGGAAACGCTCGATAGTTTTGGCGAGGCGCCTTCCCCCGAGCACAAACCTTTCCGCATGCCGGTGCAGGCTGTTTATAAATTCACGGAATCCGGCGATGACCGGCGTATTGTTTCAGGCCGCGTGGAGTCCGGCACCATCAGCGTCGGCGACAAGGTTATTTTTCTTCCTTCCAACAAGCGTTCCGAAGTCAAATCCGTCGAAAGTTTCAACGCCCCGGAAAAAAAGAAGGTGGGGCCGGGCCATTCCACAGGCTTCACGCTCAAGGAGCAGATTTACATCAACCGCGGCGACATCATGTGCAAGCTCGATGAAGAACAGCCGCTTGTCAGCACGCTGTTTCAGGCTGAGCTTTTCTGGATGGGCCGCGAGCCGCTGGTCATGAACAAGGAGTACAAACTCAAGATCGGCACGGCCAAGATCGCGGTCTGGCTGAAGGAGATAAAAAAAGTCATCGATGCTTCAGACCTGAAAAAAGCGGACAAGAAACACGTTGACCGCCATGACGTGGCCCAGTGTATTTTTGAATGCGCCAGCCCCGTGGCCTTTGATCTGGCCGGCACGCTGGAAGCTACAGGCCGTTTCGTGATCGTGGACAAATACGACATTTCAGGCGGCGGCATTATCTCGGCCATGATCAAGGACGAGCAGGCGGATGTGCGTGAACAGGTGCAGCTGCGCGAAATGAAATGGGACTTCAGCATTGTCGACCCCAGGGAACGCGAAGCGAAATACGGGCACACGCCCAAGCTGATTCTTTTGACCGGCAAGGTCGGCGTGGACAAAAAAACCATCGCCAAGGAAGTCGAAAAAACCCTTTTTGAAAAAGGCGCCAAGACCTATTTCCTGGGCATCGGGAATCTTTTGCGCGGGCTGGACGCAGACATTGAAAACCACAAGAAGGCCCGCCGCGAGCACGTGCGGCGTATGGGTGAAGTCGCGCACATTCTTATGGACGCGGGACTGATTGTTTTTGCAACGGCCAGCAACTTGAACGATGAAGAGCTGCGGCTTCTTCAGGAAGTCGCGGACCGCGCTTCCATCTTCATTGTTAATGTCGGAAAAAATGAATTCCGAGACGGCTCTGTGGACCTGAACCTGAGCGAAAAGAACAGCGCGGCCAAAAACGCCAAAGCCGTGCTGGCTTTTCTGGACGAGCATAAAATTCTTTCCATATCGAGGGAATAAACCCGGCCATGGTTTCCCTCAAGCGCCGCGCGGTGGTCACGGGCCTTGGCGTTGTTTCCCCTGCGGGGCATAACGCCTCTTCTTTTCTCCAGCATCTGAAAACCGGCACACCCGGTTACGCGGCCATTCACTCTTTCAGCACAGAAAATTTTCCGGTCAAGGACGCTTACGAAGTCAAAGGTTTCAACGGCCATCCGCTGGGCGTGCATTTGCTCGATCCCTTTATTCAGTACGCGGTGGCTGCCGCGGACGAAGCTTTGCGTGACGCCAAGTTTGAGCCTGAAAAAGAAGATCCGTTTCGTATCGGTATTGTGGTCAGCTCCAGCAAGGGCGGGGTACATACCGTGGACCGTTTCGCGGAGCGTTTCAGAAAATATCCCAGCGCCATTCTGGGCGCGCGTATTTATTGCAACTCCGTGCCGAATTTTGGGGCGCAGTGGATCGCGCGCAGATGGAAGCTTCAGGGACCGGCCAAGTGTTATGTCCTGGCCTGCGCCACGGGAACCGTTTCCATTCTTGAGGGCGCGCGCATGGTGCAGGACGGCCTGACCGATTACTGCATTGCCGGGGCCAGCGATGCCTCGATTACGCCGCTGATGCTCGCGGCTTACTCTAATATGAAGGTGCTTTCCAAAGGTCCCATGAGGCCTTTTGACAAAAGACGCGACGGGTTTGGCGCGGGCGAAGGCGCGGGAGTGGTCCTGATCGAAACTCCGGAAAGCGCCAGGGCGCGCGGCGCCAAAATTTACGGTGAAGTTCTGGGCGGCGCGCTTGGCATGGACGGCCATGACATCGTTCACTTTGATCCGCACGGGGACACGCTCAGCCGCACGATTGAAAACGCGCTGAAATACAGCGGCGTTCATCAGGATGAAATCGATTACATCAACGTTCATGGCACCGCAACCCGGGCCGGGGACGTTTATGAAACCCGTCAGCTGAAAAAGTTTTTCCAGAAACGCGCGGCGAAAATTCCCATGAGTTCCACCAAGTCTATGACTGGCCACATGCTGGGCGCGTCCGGCGCCGTGGAAATCATCACATCACTTCTGGCCATGGAGCATGGTTTTGTGCCGCCCACGGCCGGGCTGGAGCATCCGGACCCGGAATGCGACCTGGATTACACGCCTGTTCACGCGCGCGACGCCAAAATCAAAACAGCGCTTTCCTATTCCATGGGATTTGGCGGCCATGCCGTTGCCGTGGTCTTGAGGAAATTCTAAGCATGTCCGCGTCCGGCCTTTCTTTTCTGGAGCAGGAGCTGCGCGAGCTCAAGGCGCAGAACCTTTACCGCAAATGCCGTGTTATTGAGCCTGTCAGCCCGGTTCGCGCGCTTTTCGAAAAAAAAGAAATCCTGCTTTTTTGCGGAAACGATTATCTCGGCCTGAGCCGCAATCCCTCAGTCGTAAAAGCCTTTCAGGCCGCGGCCGGCAAGGGCGCGGGTTCCGGCGCGGCGCGGCTGATTTCCGGCACAAACCCGGAACATGACCTTCTTGAAAAAGCCATCGCGCGTTTCAAAAAAAAGGGAAAAGCGCTTTTGTTCACAGCCGGCTACCTGGCCAATGTCGGAACCCTGAGCGGTCTGGCAGGAGAAGGCGACCTGATCCTGCTCGACAAACTTTGTCATGCTTCGCTGATCGACGGCGCGCGTTTATCAAAAGCAGAGGTCCGGTCTTTTCCGCATAAAAACTATGAGCGCGCGGAAGAAATTCTGAAAACAGCCGGGGATTACAGGCGCTGCCTGCTGGTTTCAGACACCGTGTTCAGCATGGACGGAGATCTGGCGGATGTTGCGGCCCTGGTCCGGCTCAAGAAAAAATACGGCGCGATCCTGCTTCTGGATGACGCGCATGAGACCGGTGTTTTTCCGGATGACCGCGGCCGCGAAGCCGTGCCCGCGGATCTTTCCGCGGAGGTGGATGTTTTCACAGGCACCTTGTCCAAGGCCGCGGGCTGCATCGGCGGTTTTGCCGCGGCCTCGGAACAGACTGTTGATTACCTTTTAAATTCCGCGCGCACATTTCTTTTCGCGACGTCGCTGCCGCCCGCAGTTTGTGCCGCGGCGTACGAAGCCTTCCGGGTCATGGAAAACACTCCGGCTATTCGTGAAAAGCTCTGGAAAAATGTCCGGAGCCTGGAAGCCTCCCTGAAAAAAGCGGGCTTTGACCTGCCTTCCGCCGAGTCACCTATTTTGCCCGTGATTCTGGGGCCGGAAGAAAAAGCGCTCAAGGCTTCGGAGAAACTTCTCGAAAAAGGAATCCTGGTGCCCGCGGTGCGCTATCCCACGGTCCCGAAAGGCAAGGCCAGGCTGCGCATTACGGTTTCTGCGGCCCATACGCCTGAGGACCTGGGGTTTTTATGCCGGGCCATGGAAGAAATCCGCGGAATTTGATAAATCCCGCGTGGCTTCCGGGCTTTTTTGTGGGATAATCGACTTCAACGGGGAGGGCCTTATGACAACGCAAAAGCGCGAAGACTTTGCCCACGTTTTTGAAAGACGCCAGCACTGGCTGGTTCTCGAAACTTTCCTTCAGTTCGCCGCAGTTCTGACCCAGATTTCCATTTTTTCCGTCATTGCCTGGACCCTTTTTGAAGGCCGGCAGGATTTTCTGAAGACCCGTCTTTTCTGGTCTTTGCCCGCGGCCAACCTTGTTCTCTGGACGGCCATGTTTATGGCCCGCGAAGTCTGGAAGATACTGGACAAGCAGGCGGATCATGACCCGAAAACCGGCCTTTATCACAGCGCTTATTTTGACAAGGTTCTGGAAAAGGAAGTCCGGCGCGCCGGGCGATACAAATACCCGCTGACCCTTTGCCGCGTGGACCTGGACGAGTTTTCTTCCTTTAACCAGCATTACGGCCGGCGGCAGGGCGATATGCTGCTTCAGCAGTTCGCGGATTTTATGAAAGCCGCCATCCGCAACACGGACGTTCTGGCACGTTTTGAAAACGATGAATTTTGCATTCTGCTTCCGCACACCGAGCTGGTGAAAGCGGAAAAATTTATTTCCCGGCTTCTGGCCCACACCCAGGAGAGGCTGGACTGCAGTTTCAGCGCCGGATTGACCGCGTACCAGACCGGCGAGAGCAAGTTCCAGTTTTTTCACCGCGGAGAACTGGCGCTGCATCAGGCCCGCCAGGAAGGCCAGAAAAAAGTCCGTTGCATTGTCAGCGGCACGGACAGCCACGCGGTCCTGAGCTTTTAGCCCCCCATGAAATTCCTTCGTTTTTTCGTGTTTCTCTCCGCGGCAGCTATGTTTTTTTCCATGCCGGCGCGCGCGGAAGGTGAAATCCTGATCAAGAACATCAGTCTGGAAGAACTTCCGCCTTTTCAGTACAAGGTCAAAGGCCTGGTTTCGAATAATACAGGACAGGCACGGGAAGTGGTGCTTCGCGGAGAAGTCGTGGTCTATGACCGCAGCGCGCCCAAAGGCGATGTGCCGGTGCGGGTTTTGCGGCGCGACAGCACTATTGTTCTCAAGGCCCGGGAGAAAAGGATCGTGACCCTGGATTTTCTTCTGGAGGGAAGGATGCCGGATGTTCCGCTGCGCAACCAGCCCGTGCTGCGCGTTCGGCGTCAGAAACCCTGGAATTATGAGGCTTCTCAAAAGTGAAAAAGCGTACGCGGCAACTTGCGCGAAAAGACAAAAGAAACATCTGGCATCCGTTCACCCAGATGCGGGATTGGGAAAAAGACGATATCCTGATCATTGAAAAAGCGCGCGGTGTCTGGCTTGAAGACACGGA
>CAZIQJ010000029.1:0-14764 GCA_964541285.1 uncultured bacterium
TTGTGGATCTCAATCCACGTATCTGCGGAAATCTTTTCGTTACAGATTTTTTTGCGGGTGCGTTCGGCGAAAATCTCCGCGCCGCCTCCAGGCATGCCGTCCAGGCCCGCCTGTTTCAGCATGAAAAGCACTTCTTTATACGAAAGCGAAGAACGGTTCGCGAGGTCGTCGATCTCAGGGGCGGTCAGCGCCTTGATGTAAATGGATGGGCTGACCTCACGGATCATTTTAAAAACATCCACATAATAATCCATGCCCAGGTCGGGATTGTGGCCGCCCACGATATGGACTTCATTGATCTGCCACTTTTCAATGGCTTCACGCACTTTCTGCTGGATCTGCGCGGGTGTAAATGTGTAGCCGCCCTCTTCGCCCGGACGCCTTGAAAAAGCGCAAAACAGGCAGCGCAGCGTGCAGACATTGGTGTGGTTCATATGAAGGTTGACTGAATAAAAAACGCGGTCACCGTTGATTCGGCGGCGGACGATCTGCGCCAGCGAACCAAGCAAAGCCAGGTCATTGGTCTTATAAAGCCGGACGCCGTCTTCAAAACTCAGCCGCTCACCGGCCTGCACCTTTTCGTAAATATCCTGAAACTCGCCTGCGTCAAAAGAGTTCATATGCTCAATCTTTTTGGGGGTTAGAGGAATCTGTCCGCGAACATTCATGCGTGGACTGGGCCTTGCGCATGTCGATCTCACGGAAAAGTTCATTGACCAGTTCTTTTTCGTCCACAACGCGGTGCTGCTTGCCGTCGATGTAAATCATGCCTTTGTCCTTGCCGCCTGTAATTCCAAAATCGGATTCATGGGCTTCGCCCGGACCGTTGACGACACAGCCCAGCACGGAAATGGTCATGGGATCCTGCAGTTTCATGGCGCGGCTTTCAACTTCATTGGCGAGTTTGAAAACATCCACTTCGGCGCGGCCGCAGCTGGGACATGAAATAACGCGCACGCCCTTGCGCAAACCGAGCGCTTCAAGAATCATTTTGCCCACGCGGATTTCCTCAACGGATTCAGCGGTCAGAGAAACGCGGATGGTGTCTCCGATCCCCTCATGAAGCAGCATGCCAATCCCAATAGCATTGTAAATACTGCCCCGCAGCAGCGTGCCTGCTTCGGTCACTCCAAGATGCAGCGGATAAGGGAACGTTTTTGCGGCCAGACGGTACGCCGCGACCATGGTCGGAACATCTGACGCCTTCAGGGAAATAATAATGTCGCGGAAATCCAGCTCTTCCAGGATGGAAACATGGCGCCGCGCGCTTTCAACCAGCGCTTCAGGCGTGGGCCCATACTGTTCCATCAAATCTTTTTCAAGCGAGCCGCCATTGACGCCGATCCGGATGGGAACTTTGCGCTCTTTGGCTTTTTCCACGATCTCGACCGTGCGCTCGCGCTTGCCGATATTTCCAGGATTCAGGCGCAGCTTGTCCACGCCTTCATCCAGCGCAATCAAGGCGAAACGGTGATTAAAATGAATGTCCGCCACAAGCGGAATTTTAATGCGGGACTTGATCTTGCCCAGCGCGCGCGCATCCGCTTCGGTCGGACAGGCCACACGCACGATCTCACAGCCTGCTTCAGTCAGCTGCTGAATCTGGTCCACGGTCTCTTCCACGTCACGGGTGTGCGTGGTGCACATGGACTGGATGCGCACCGGCGCGTCTCCGCCCATGGTAAGGCCGCCGATATTGACCTGGCGGCTGACTCTTCTGTTTGGCGCTTTGGGTTCGTTCATCATCAGACGATCGCGAGCATTCTCTCAATGCACTTGCTGGCGCGGCGGGCAAGTTCCTCAGGCACCCGGACTTCGGGCTGAAGATCTTCAAGCGCGCGCACCACTTTTTCAAGTGTGTTCATTTTCATAAAGCTGCAGACGGCCTGCGGGCTGGCCGGGATAAAAAGTTTTTCCGGGTTGTCTTTCTGCATGCGGTGAAGAATCCCGGTTTCCGTGGCAATAATGAACTCGCTGGCCGAAGAATCCTTGACGTAGCGCACCATGCCTTCAGTGGACAGGATTTTGTCCGCGAGGTGCATGGACTTGGTCAGGCATCCGCACTCCGGATGCATCAGAAATTCAGCCTTGGGGTGCTTGGCGCGCAGTTTGTTGATTTCTCCGGACTGGATCAAAACGTGGGTCGGGCAGTAACCGCGCCACAACTCCATGTCTTCGCGGCCGGTCTCCTGCTTGACGTAAGTACCCAGAAAGAAGTCAGGCACAAAAAGAATTTTACGGTCTTTCGGAAGACTGCTGACAACTTTCACAGCGTTAGAGGAAGTGCAGCAGTAATCCGACTCAGCTTTCACGGCCGCGGAAGTGTTGACGTAGCAGACCACAAGCCCGTCCGGATTTTTTTCTTTCCACGCGCGAACGTCTTCAGGGCGGATCATGTCAGCCAGCGAACATCCGGCTTCAACGTCCGGAATCAGGACTTTCTTGTCCGGGCAGAGAATGCTGGCGGTTTCAGCCATAAAATGAACGCCGCAGAAAAGAATGACGTCCGCGTCCGTTTTTTTGGCTTCCTGCGCCAGGCGGAGCGAATCGCCTGTGAAATCCGCGATGTCCTGGATTTCGCCGATCTGATAGTTGTGAGCCAGGATGATGGCGTTACGCTCTTTTTTGAGCGCCGCAATCTCTTCCTGAATGGAATTATAAATCTGCTTTGCCATTTCTTTCCTCCTGTCATCCTGAGCGGAGCGAAGGACCCCGGTTTTAAAACCCGGATTCTTCGTTCAGGCTTCGCCTGTCCTCAGAATGACAAATAAATTAAGCGTTCAGCAGTTTCTGCCGGCGTTCTTCCTTCTTTTCTTCCCGCGCGGTCTGGTTCTGCTTGCCAAGCTGCGTCAATTCCTGAGACAAATGCATGGAGCAGAATTTCGGGCCGCACATGCCGCAGAACTCCGCGTCCTTGAAATAATCATCCGGAAGCGTTTCGTCATGAAGCGCCTGCGCGTGTTCAGGATCAATGGAAAGAGCAAACTGCTTTTTCCAGTCAAACGTGAAACGGGCACGGGAAAGTTCGTCGTCGCGGTCGCGCGCGCCGGGGCGCTTGCGGGCGATGTCCGCGGCGTGGGCCGCAATCTTGTAAGCGATGACGCCCTGCTTCACGTCATTCAAATCGGGAAGGCCAAGGTGTTCGCGCGGCGTCACGTAGCAAAGCATGGCCGCCCCGCTCTGGCCCGCGATAGCGGCGCCAATGGCGGACGTGATGTGGTCATATCCCGGGGCAAAATCCGTGACCAGCGGGCCAAGCACGTAGAACGGCGCTTCGTGGCAGATTTCGATCTGCTTTTCAATGTTCATGGGAATCTGGTCCATGGGAACATGGCCAGGTCCTTCGACCATGACCTGAACGTCTTTTTCCCAGGCTTTTTTGGTCAGCTCGCCAAGCGTGCGGAGTTCCGCGAACTGAGCGGCATCACTGGCATCAGCAAGACAGCCCGGACGCATGCCGTCGCCAAGACTGATGGTGACGTCATATTTGGCGCAGATATCCAGGACCTTGTCGTAATGCGTATAAAGGAAATTCTGTTTTTTGTGACGCAGGCACCACTGCGCGTGAATCGCTCCGCCGCGGCTGACGATGCCGGTGATACGGTGAGCGACCAGAGGAAGGTGTTCCATCAAAACACCGCAGTGAAGCGTCATATAGTCCACGCCCTGCCTGGCCTGGTGCTCAATGACTTCAAGCATCAGTTCAGGCGTCAAGTCTTCGGGCTTTCCGTTCACGGCTTCAAGGGCCTGGTAAATCGGAACCGTACCGACCGGAACCGGGCTGGCGCTGATAATGGCTTCGCGCGTCTGGTCCAGATTGGCGCCGGTCGAAAGGTCCATGACCGTGTCCGCGCCAAACTTGACGGACAGCTTCAGCTTTTCAACTTCCTTGGGAATGTCGGAAGTGACTGCGGAATTTCCGATATTGGCGTTGATCTTGCAAAGAGAATTGATCCCGATGCACATGGGTTCGAGATTCTTGTGATTAATATTGGCGGGAATGACCATGCGGCCGCGGGCAACTTCTGCGCGGACAAATTCGGGTTCAAGTTTTTCGCGTTTGGCGACAAACTGCATTTCCTCGGTGATGACACCTTTGCGGGCATAGTGCATCTGGCTGCGGTTGCCGTCGTTTTCGCGCTTCTTAACCCACTCTGATCTCAAACCCATGCCTCACCTCTTTCTCAAGCGGAGACCACGGAGGGACATCCGAGGTTCCAGGATTCCAAATTCGGGAAATATTGCGGCCGAACCGTTTTACCTTCCCTGACAACAGGGATGCTCAGCCACGGCCACTTTCCCACTTTCGACTCAGTTTCTAAAATAACTTTTTCTTCTTCACCCGACGCGCTGGTAAAAAACATGTACAGCGAATACGGAAAATCCGGACACGCCCGCCGCTGAACGCAGTGCGTGACCCCCGGCACCAGACTCATCTGCACGGCCGCGGACGCCTGTTTTTCTTCCGGCACCCGCCACACCACCATGCTCTGGGGCGGCGGTGTTTTCTGCTCTGCCGGAAACAAGGCAGCGACGCGTTTTACCACACCGCGCTTCACCAGATTTTGCGCAGTTTCCAAAAATAATTTTTCTTTCATGCCTGAAGCAGCCGCCATGCGTGAAAACGGAAAATCCACGGCAAGCACATCTTCCTGAAGCGCCCGTAAAACCTTCAGCTCAGCCGGATCAAAATCCGCGGCAGGCCTTCGGGAAGGCGCTTCAACTTCAGAGCCTGCGCTAAAAGTCCTCAGGGCCGGAAGCGCGACCATGTTCCGGACGCCGGGTATTTGACGCAGCATACGGAGATGATCTTCAAAATTTTCCGTGCACGGAAGCATCAGCGTGAACCAGAAATTGAACTTGTGAAAACGGCCGTGGCTGCGGACCACACCAGGATGCTGATGGATCCCCGCTTCCGCGGCTTCGGCCATGGGGCCGTCTTCTTCAAACTCGGCGGCGATCCAGATGCTCTGATACAAAAACTGTTTCGCATCCAGGACCGCGGTGATGGCGCCGATCCTTCCTTCTTCCTTCAGCCGCAGAACACGCAGCAAAACATCCGCGGCATCCAGATTTATTTTACCCGCCAGCGACTCAAAGGGTTTTGAGGTGAGCGCGAGGCCCTTCCTTAAATGCCCAAGTAATTCGCGGTCTTTATCATCCATGCCAAAATTTTACCTTCACGAGGTGAAAAGACCCCGCCCCGCAAAAACCGCGGGAGACACTCTGCCGGAAGGTCTTATAATTT
Source organism: uncultured bacterium (assembly GCA_964541285.1). Taxonomy (GTDB): domain Bacteria; phylum Omnitrophota; class Omnitrophia; order Omnitrophales; family Aquincolibacteriaceae; genus CAYLPP01. Next base: position 5,249 of record CAZIQJ010000029.1, read on the forward strand.
TGGAAGGGTCTATAATACAGTTCTGCCGTGTGTTTGTCCAGAGGACTATGGAAATCAAGGAGAGGTAAGGGGTTAGAAGAATACTTTGAAGCCGGTTTTAAGACTAGTTACTCTCTTCGCGGCGCTCTCGGATATGGTGACGCACATCAATGCCGCGCTTGAGGTAAATCACATCTTCGGCAATATTTGTGGCAAGGTCGGCCACGCGCTCCAGATTGTGGGAAACCATGATCAGACTGACACCCGTGCGGATATACTGAGGTTTTTCAACCAGGATGTTCTGGATCTCATCATAGATTTTATCATTCAAATGATCGATCTGATCGTCCTGTTCAAGAATCAGCTTGGCCTTGTCCGGATCATTGGCAATAAAAGAATCCAGCGCTTCACGCACCATGCGGCGCGCTTCCTTGGCCATGATGGGAAGGTCCTGATAAGGCTTCAAGGGCGGCTCCTGATTGATCTGGAGCGCTTTTTCAGCAATGTTCACGGCCTGGTCGCCCATGCGTTCCAGGTCGTTGGTAATTTTAAGCGCCATGGTAATCAGACGAAGGTCCGCGGCCGCGGGCTGGTGAAGTGCGATCAATTCGTGGCCAAGTTCATCAATCTCAATCTCGTAAAGATTGATTTCCTGGTCGCCTTTCAGAACAATCTGGGCCTTGGCTGAATCGCGGTCAAAAAGAGCGCTGGTAGCGTTTTCAATGGCCCGCTCAACAAGAAGGCCCATCTTGAAAACTTTTTCTTTCAGCTTTTTCAATTCATCGTCAAAATGGCGTTTCATAAGGCCTTTATATTAGAGAGATTCCGCGAAAAAGCAAGTACGGTGTGTGTAAAAAGCAGGTAAAGGGAAAGCCCTCAAGATTCTTTCCGGGACTTCAGACCTGGCGTTCAAAAAACTCCCAGATAGCACGGCACGCCGCCGCCCCTGAACGGGATTACTTTTTCGCAGCCAGAGCCTCGCGGATCTTTCCGATCAGCGTTTCGATGGTAAACGGCTTTTTAAGCGTGGTGTAGATGTTCCCAAGGTCAAAAAGTTTCTGGGGAATCTTTTCATTCACGCTGGCAATAATGACCGGGGTCTTGCTGCCCTTTTCCGTGCGAAGCTTGGTAAAAAACTCTTCGCCGTCCATGACGGGCATGATCATATCAAGCACAATAAGATCGGGCTTTTCACGGTCCACGGCATCAAGGCCTTCCTTGCCGTTGAACGCGCGGACAATGTCAAAGGACTCACCTTTCAGGTAAAGGCCGTAAAGCGTGTGAAGGTCCTCATCGTCATCCACAATCAAAATCTTGTTTCCCGCCATGCTTCCTCCGGATCATTTAAAGGTTTGAGCTGAATTCTACTTTAAAAGTAGCGCCTTTGCCAAGCCCTTCACTTTCGGCCCATACTTTTCCCTGGTGCAGCACCGCGATATCACGCGAAATCGTCAGCCCCACGCCAATCCCCATGCTTGAGGCGGTTTTCTGCACAAAACGGTCAAAAATCTTTTCCAGAAATTCTTTTTCAACGCCCAGCCCGGTGTCCCTGACCGTGACCAGAATCTTGTCGCCGGTCTTGCGGCTGCCCAGGATAATCTTTCCCTTTTCCGTGAATTTCACGGCATTGCCGATCAGGTTCACAAACAGGCGGTAAAGCATGTCCCGGTCGCCCTGCATATTCAAAGGCTCTGAGGAAAGCGCGCTTTCCAGCGACAGACCTTTCTGCCTGCAGATGGGGTCCATGTCCTGGCGTACCTGCTCAAGCACTTCATTCAGGTTGAGCGGCACGCGCACAGCCTGCTGCACACCGGACTCCAGTTTCGTCAAATCCATAATACTGGTGATGGTGCGCATCAGACGGTCGGTGTTGTTTTTCAGAATATCGATGACCTGGCGGTACCTTTCCGCGTCCTGTGTTTTTCCGATTTCCTTTTCAAACCACTGGACCGCCATCTCAAATTTCGCGGTCGGGGTCTTGAGTTCATGCGCCACGTCGCGGATCAGCGAGTCCTTCATCATTTCAATGCGTCTTAGCTCAGTCACGTCGCGCATGACGCACTGCACGAATTTAACATTGTCCTCATGATCAAGCATGGGCGTCAGGTTAATCAGATAGGAAATTTCCTCCTGCGACGAATGATGGATCTGCGTCATGCTCAGGTTCATCAGCGCCGTCTTGGTCTGACAGACTTTCTCGATGGATTCCTCAAATTTCCTGCGGGACTCTTCGTCAAAAAGACTGAGAAAAAGTTTCATGCCGCTGACCTGCAGCTCATCGCGCGAACACCCGGAAACATCCTTGTTCAAAAGCGCGATTTCCTCGCCCGGCGTCAGGATCATAATGATGTCGCTGGCGTTTTCGACGATCAAACGGTATTTTTCTTCCGACTCTTCCAGCGCTTCGGTGCGGTAACGAAGATTGTCCACGCTGGTAGCCAGGCGGCTGACCATTTCATTAAAGGCCTCGCCCAGGTCCTGAATTTCATCGAAGGAGTCAATGCGCGCGCGCGCCTTCAGGTCGCCCCCAAGAATTTCCTGCGCTGTGGCCTTGAGCGTGAAAAGCGGACGAATGGCAATCCAGGTAATGCCGGCGATCAAAAGCGCGAGAAAAAAAGCCATGATAAACGCCACCATCAAACGCTGCTCAAAGACCTGACGCAGCTCAGACTCAAAACCCGTCTGGGCGAAAAGGATGCAGACCCTGCCGATCCTGCGGTCATGCGCGCGAATAGGCACAACCACAACATAATTTCCCTTGGCATTTCTTTTGACGCCTACAAATTTTTTATCGGCAGCCTCTTCCTGTGAAAGGGTGGTATAGGTCGGCTGCTCACCCCCGCCGGAAACAATCACTCCTTCATTGTCTTCCACCCGGACCTGCAACACGTCCGGCCGTTTAGCCATCCATTCAATGTTGGCCAGAAGCACCTGCTGGTTTTTGAGGATCAGAGGGACTTTGACAGTTTCGGCGAAAACCTCGGCTACCGCCCGCAGACGGTTCTCGTTATGCTCCTGCACCATGGCCCGGACCGTGCGAAAGGTGGTCCTGAACAGAAGAAGGAGCATGATCGTCACCAGGATCAGCACAGGCAGGGCAAGCTTGTAGCGCAGGGACATGCGGAAGGGCTTGTTCTGTTTATGGTACTTCACGATCTTCTGGCTTAGGTCCTTGCCCTTTTGAGTCACAATCCCCCTCTTCAAGCCTTTTGAGTTTTCACTTTACACAATCGCTGAACTGCCTATAATCTTCCGAACCTGAGTCACGGCCTTCCTTTAGGAAGGATAACAGACAACCTCGAGACACACTTCTTATATTGTAACGATTATGAGAGCCGGAATCTTTACCACAACAGTTGAGAAAATCGAAGATATGGGGGTCCAGCAGACCCGCCATTTCAAGCTTGCCTTTGATCCGGGCACGGTTTTTGACTTTGACGCCGGCCAGTTTGCCAACATCCTGATCCCGGAAACCCCTGAGCGCAAGGCCCTGAAACGTTCCTATTCTATTGCCTCTCCCCCCATCTGGAAGGGCTACTTTGACCTTTGCGTCAAGCTGGTCCCGGGCGGAACCGCCACCAATTTTCTCTGGACCCTCAAAGAGGGTGACAAGCTGACCATCCAGGGGCCGCTCGGGCGCTTCACGCCGCGCGAACCTCTGCCCAAGCGCATTGTTTTTATCTCAACCGGAACCGGCATCGCGCCGTTCCGCTCCATGATCCACACCCTGCTCGACAAAAAAGCTCCGGTGGAAATGTGGAATATTTTTGGAAACCGTTTTGTGGAAGACATTCTGTACCGGAAAGAATTTGAAGATCTTGCGAAAAACCATTCCAACCTGAAAAATGTATTCACGGTTTCGCGCCCCAAACCGGGCGAATGGAACGGTGAAACCGAATATGTTCAGCACATGCTGAAAAAACACATTCAGACTCCCGCCGACACGCACATCTACATCTGCGGTTTGACCAACATGATCAACGAGGTCAACAAGATGGCGCTGGAGATGGGTTTCGTAAAAGAACAGATCTTTTACGAAAAGTACGACTAGCCTTTTCCTCCCGGAAAGTAATGCGTTTCATTCAAAATTAAATCCCTCAGAATGTCCGCGTCCGCGGGCGGGAACTTGAAGTCCTTGAACTCCCCCGGCGTCACCCATCTGAAATCCGCGCAGTCTTTTTTACTGGGTTCTCCGCCCTGCCAGTCGCAGATCCAGAAATAAAGAAGGATTTCTCTTTCCGGGTAATGGTGGCGGGCCTCTGTCAGGAAACGGCGGGGTGAAATATGCACGCCGAGTTCCTCCATGGCTTCACGAATCAGGCAGGCTTCCATGGTTTCACCGCTCTCGCGCTTACCGCCGGGAAATTCCCAGTAGCCGCCAAGATGGTCGCCGGGCTTGCGCTGGGCAATCAGGATTTTTCCTTCGCGCACAATGATGGCGCATCCGACTTCAAGGGTGGGTTTGGGTCCGCGCGGCATGGCCGGATTTTAGCACGGCCCGGCTTTTCAAAAAAGAGCTCTGATTTCCTCCTTGTTTCCCCGCTTTCACAACCCTATAATCACACTCAATGACGATTGCCGCGACCGCATTTTCAAAGCTTTCCAACTCCTTAAAGGCCGCGGAAAACGCTTCACGCGCTGTCCTTGAAAAACTCGGCACACCCAGGGCCGATGCAGTTCTCTTCTTCGCCACAACAGACCATAAGCGCTCCTACGGCGAAATCCTTAAAAAAATCCGTGAAATGACAGGCGCGCGCGAAATCGCGGGCGCCAGCGCTTCAGGCGTGCTGACGGAAGAAGCTGAAATCCAGTACCAGCCCGGTCTGGCGCTCATGGCCTTTAATGAAACTGCCGACTTCAAGGTCTCTTCTTTTCTTGCCCGTAGCCTGCAGGAGAACAATTTTCAGGCCGGCGAAACCCTGGGCCGCTCTTTCCGCGCATCTGGCATACAGCCCCAGAGCCTCCTGCTTCTTCCCGACGCATTCAGCTTTCAAAGCCACGCCTTCTTTGATGGTTTTGAAAACGCGTGCGGCTACGTTCCCATGACAGGCGGGGCTTCCAGCGAAAATGGAAGAGAAAACAAAACCTACCAGATGCAGGGCGAGGAAATCACCTATGACGCGGCCGCAGGCATGGCTTTTTCAGGCAATTTCCGTTCAGACGCGGGTATTACCCGGACCTGCCAGCCGTTTGGAGAGCCTCTCAGAATCACCCGGGCCGAGGGCAACCTGATCTATGAAATGGATGGCCGCCCCGCCTACGACCTTTTGCTGGAATCCCTTTCCAGGATTGAGTTTGAGAGCCCTGAGCACCTGCTCCAAAGGGTATTTCTGGGGCTGCCCATGCGCAATTACCAGACCGAATTTTCAAATAATTACTTTATACGGAACATCATGAGCGTTAATGTCAAGAAAGGTATGCTCACCTGCATCAGTCCCGTGGAAGAAGGCGAGTTTGTGACCTTTACAGTGCGCGACCCCCTGCTTGCCGAGCGCGACATGCGCTCCACTCTTGAAGACCTGCAGCTGCGCACTCTTGATACCCGCCCGGCCTTCGGATTTTACTTCAACTGCTGCGCGCGCGGCGAAGCGCTTTACGGCGAACCCGATAAAGACACCTCCCTGATCCAGGAATACTTCCCCAAACTCCCGGCGATCGGGTTCTTCGGCTACGGAGAACTTGCGCCCGTAGACCACGTTAATCACCTTCATCATCACACGGGCGTCCTGAACCTGATTTCATTCCAGTAAAACTTTTTTGACTTTTCATAAGTTGCCCTTATAATGGGACTTACAAAAAAAAGGGCGTGATGACGACCGACTCCTATTTTTATCATTATTTTTTTATTGGAATCTTTGTTCTCTTTGCCGTCGTCTTCCCTGTTCTACCCATTGTGGTGGCCCATTTCGTGGCCCCGCGCAAGCCGTCCAGCATCAAGGACGCGACTTACGAGTGCGGCCTGGAGACTTCGGGTGATTCCTGGATCCAGTTCAGGGTTCAGTACTACCTCTACGCCCTCCTTTTCGTCATTTTTGACGTGGAAACCGTGTTTATCTACCCCTGGGCCGTGGCTTTCAAACAGCTGGGGCTGTTTGCCTTCGTGGAAATGATCCTTTTCATCAGCATCCTCGCGGTCGGGCTGGTCTATGCCTGGCGCAAAAACATCCTGAAATGGGAATAACCAGGGTATTCCGCCATGGCACTGACCCAAAACCTATCTAATGTGGATGAAGGGCTGAAAAGCGAGCTGGCCAAAAAAGGCATCGTGGTCGCCACCCTGAATGACCTTTATAACTGGGGCCGCCGCTCCTCCATCTGGCCCATGCAGTTCGGCCTGGCCTGCTGCGCTATTGAAATGATCGCAACTGCCTGCGCCCGTTACGATATTGCGCGTTTCGGAGCTGAGCTTTTCCGTCCCTCGCCCCGCCAGTCCGACCTCATGATCGTGGCTGGAACCGTGACCAAGAAAATGGCCCCCCAGGTGGTTCGCCTTTACAACCAGATGGCCGAACCCAAATACGTCATTACCATGGGAGCCTGCGCCATCGCAGGCGGTCCTTTTATCGACGGTTACAATGTCCTGCGCGGCATTGACCGCTATATCCCCGTGGATGTGCATTTGCCCGGCTGCCCTCCGCGGCCCGAAGCGCTTCTCCACGGCCTGATGGAGCTTCAGAGAAAAATCGACAGCCAGCAGATTGAAAAAACCGAGTGGTATCAGAAAGGCCTGAAACGCGAATATCCGGTTCCGGATTTTGGACCGCACGGCCTTGTCCCGAAATTTAATCCTGAAGTCTGGCAGCCGCGCGAACAGGACAACCGCAAGGACCGCTACGGCGAACCCATCATGCTGGGCAAAAAAGACAAGGCTCCGAACCTGGATGCTCCTCCGGCGCCGCCGCGCCCGGCCATAGACCCGGCGGGCAAGCCGGCCGCTCCCCCAACACCCGGAGCCTCCGCATGACGTTCCAGGAAATCCAGGCCGCGCTTGAAAAAAACCTGCCCGGTGTAAAATTCAAAGTGGTGCGCGAAAGTCTGCTGGTGGAAGATGCCGCGAACCTGCCCAAGACCGCGCAATTTTTGAAAAACAAACTCGGCTTTACTTTTTTAAGCTCTGTCACCGGCGCGGACTATCTCCAGTTTCTGGAAACGGTCTATCACTTTTATTCTCTCGAAAAAAAACTGGGGCCTTTTGTGCTGCGCGTTCGCGCGCCGCGCGAAAACCCCAAGGTTCCTTCACTGACCCCTCTTTTCCGCAGCGCGGAGTTTCAGGAGCGTGAGGCTTTTGACATGTACGGCATTGTTTATGAAGGCCATCCGGACCTGCGCAGGATTTTCATGTGGGACGGATTCCAGGGGTTTCCCCTTCGCAAAGACTACCAGCAGGAAGATTCCGAAACTCTTGAAATGGAAGACGTGGAATGGCTTACCAAGCGAGGCATCCAGACCCCGGAAGCCATGAAGAAAAAAGCCGAAGAGCTGAAACAGCAGGGCAAGCGCGCCATGGCGCAAAAGCCCGGCCAGCCGGAGCCTGCTTAATGAACAAAACCTTTTCAGCCCAGCACGCCAACCCTGAGACGGACACGCTCCGCGTGGCCATTGGCCCTCAGCACCCTTCCACGCACGGCGTTTTCCGCATGGACGTGGAGCTGGACGGCGAGACCATCGTACGGCTCAAGCCGGTCATGGGCTACCTGCACCGCAATCATGAACAGATCGCGGAAAACATGTCCTATGCCGGATCCATGCCTTACACCGACCGCCTGGATTACTTCAACTCCATGTCCAACAACCTGGCCTACGCGCTCGCGGTTGAGAAACTGGCGAATGTTGAAGTGCCGGAACGCGCCAATTACATCCGTGTGATCATGGCCGAACTGACCCGTATCGTGAACCACGTTTCCGTGATCGGCTTTTTACTCAATGACCTGGGCGCGTTTTTCACGCCGGTTCTCTACGCTTTCCGCGAACGTGAAAAAATCCTGGATCTCTTCGAAGAAGTTTCCGGAGCGCGAATGATGTGCAATTACCTGCGCTTCGGCGGCGTTAAATACGATGTTTCCAAAAGTATTCTTGACCGCATCGCGCAGATCATTAAAAAATTCCCGAAATTCCTTGAAGAGTTCGAAGGGCTGCTGAGCAAAAACGAAATCCTGTGCATGCGCTGCCAGAACGTGGGAGTGCTGCCCGCGGACCTCGCGGTTTCTTCCGGCGTCACCGGCCCCATGCTCCGCGCTTCGGGCGTAAACTACGATGTCCGCAAGTTCGATAAATATTCCATTTATGACCGCTTCAATTTCAAGGTCCCGCTTGGAAGCAAGGGCGATGTCTATGACCGCTACTATGTCCGCATCCTGGAAATCCGCGAAAGCCTCAAAATTGTGGAGCAGGCGCTGAAAGAAATTCCCGCGGGCGAAATCGTCAGCAAAAAAATGGTTCCGTTTTTAAAATCCCCGCGCAATTTCAAACCGCCGGTCGGAGAAGCTTACGGCCGCGTTGAAGCGCCTAAGGGAGAGCTGGGATTTTATGTCGTCAGCGACGGAACGCCCCAGCCCTGGCGCTACCATGTGCGCGCCCCCTCGTTCATCAACCTGACCATTCTTGAAGACATGTGCCTTGGAGAAAAAGTCGCGGACGCCATTGTTATTCTCGGTTCCGTGGACATTGTCCTCGGGGAGGTTGATCACTGATGTTTTTCGGCTCGGGGATTATCCGCGGCATGCTGATCACGCTCAAAAATTTCTTCACGTCCTATTTCAAGGGGCCTGAGGACGGCGGCATTTTTACGGTCCAGTATCCCGAACAGCGTCTGGCGGAAAAAGAACGTTTCCGCAATTTCCCCTTTCTTGTTTACGACGAAACCCCGGACAACCTGCGCTGCGTGGCCTGCGATATCTGCGCCAAGGAATGCCCGCCCAAATGCATTTACATCGTGCGCGAGTTTGACAAGGAAGGCAAACCTCTCAAAAAACCCGCTGTTTTCGACATTGACCTGACCGTCTGCATGAACTGCGGCATCTGCGAAGAGGCCTGCCCGTTTGACGCCATTTACATGGATCACGAATTTGAAATCGCGGGGCCTGAACGCCACAAAAACCTGCTCTATAACAAGGAAAAGCTTTCAAAATCCAACGAGTATTTTCACAAGATCCGGCCCACGGACGCGTCTGAGATCGACAAGCGCCGCAAGGAAGCGGAAGATAAAAAGAAAGCGGCTGCCGCAGCGGCCGCGAAAGCTCAGCAGACACCGCCTCCCGCTCCGCCGTCACAGGGGAATGCCTGACATGGAAAATATTTTTACGGGCGCGAAAACAGCTGCCATGGACCTCGCGGGAAAATACCTGCCGGGCTGGGCCCTGGTACTTGTTTCCATCCTGATCACCATCAAAGTCATTGCCGTGCTCGGGCCTTTTACCATGATGTACCTGACCCTGCTTGAACGAAAGGTCATCGGCCGCATGCAGAACCGGCCCGGACCCAACCGCGTGGGTATTTTCGGACTTCTTCAGCCTTTTGCCGACGGCATCAAGATGCTGA
>CAZIQJ010000030.1:0-8547 GCA_964541285.1 uncultured bacterium
ACGCGGTGGAAAAATCCCTGGCGGCATTTTCGCGGGCCAGCGAGGCTTTTTCGCGCGGAGAATCCCTGGAATATATCGCGGCCGACGTCAAGGAAGGCCTGGATGCCCTCAGGGAATTGACCGGGGAGATCTACTCTGAAGACCTTCTGGACGTTATTTTCTCCGAATTCTGCATTGGAAAATAAAATTTCCCCTCTACAAAAAGAAAATTAAAAAATTTTTAATTTTTGATTTGACTTTAGTATTTTACGTGCTTAAAATGCGCATCAGTTGTTGTTCTTTGAGGTTTTTTTGAAAACTTTGGTGATCAAAGCCTCGGAAATTAAAGAGAAACTGATGCCCTTTAGCATTTATTCAATTCTGAAAAGCGCGGAACAGAAAAAAGCGCGCATTTCAAAGGCATCACCAAAGACTTTTAAACAAGTTTAAGATAGTTCGCCGGTTTCATGGGCTGACTATCTTTTTTTTTCTCTCGGCGGGGTGCGGTTTCAATTTGAGCCGCACAATGGGGATAGTAGAAAAGACGGGGTTATCTTTCTACGAATGAAACTCGCAACTTCAGGACAACTCCTGCAAGCGGATGAAAATAAGGGCGGTATGTTATTCAGTACCCCTTTATTTCCTGCGGAAACAACAGCAAGACTCAACACGAAAATTAACGTTAAAGCATTCACACAGCCTTGACGATGCATTGCCTACAGGCACTATATGTAGTAGACTTAGAGGGTAGGAGCCCACTACATGTTGGAAAAAGCACGTTAAGGTTTTTAAAAGGCTAAAGATAAAGGGAGGCTCCTTTATGACGACTAAAACTGATAAAAACCCCCAGGCCCAGGCGGCCGATATCCACCCCGGAACCGGTGTCAAGTTCCAGCGAAAATTCACCCGGCCCGGCACCAGCGGTCTTGATGGTATTGAATACACCAAGCGCAGCTCGGTCATTACCAATCCGGACGGTTCCACGGTTTTCCGCATGGATAATGTGGAAGTGCCCAAGGACTGGAGCCAGCTGGCTACCGATATTATTGTTTCCAAATATTTCCGCAAGGCGGGCGTCCCCGGCACGGGCAGTGAAACCAGCGCGCGCCAGGTGGTTTACCGCATTGCGCACACCATCCGTGTGGCCGGCGAAAAATTCGGCGGCTATTTCGCTTCTTCCGAAGACGCGCAGAATTTTGAAGATGAACTCCTTCATATGATGATCACGCAGAAATGCGTTTTCAATTCTCCTGTCTGGTTCAACTGCGGCCTTTACCATGAATACGGAATTCTGGGCAGCGGCGGCAACTGGGCCTGGGATCCTCAGACGGATTCCATCAAGGAAACCACGGACGCTTATTCCCGTCCCCAGTGTTCGGCCTGCTTCATTCAGTCGGTCAAGGATGATTTGATGTCCATCTTCGACCTGGTGAAGTATGAAGCCCGGCTTTTCAAGTATGGTTCCGGGACCGGCACCAACTTTTCCGCGCTGCGCGGCAGGCAGGAAAAACTTTCAGGCGGAGGCACTTCTTCCGGTCTGATGTCCTTTCTTGAAGTGTTTGACCGCGGCGCAGGCGCCACGAAATCCGGCGGAACGACCCGCCGCGCGGCCAAGATGGTTTGTCTTGATATGGACCATCCTGAAATCGCGGACTTCATTAACTGGAAAGTGAAGGAAGAGAAAAAAGTCGCGGCCCTGATTGCCGCCGGCTATTCTTCAGACTTCAACGGCGAAGCCTACAAGACTGTCGCCGGCCAGAACTCCAACAACTCGGTCCGCATTACCGACGAATTCATGCAGGCTTACCTGAATGACGGGGAATGGCAGACCAAGTCCCGCACTACGGGCCAGACCATCGGCACGTACAAGGCTCGGGATCTTATGGACCAGGTGGCTTACGCGGCCTGGGCCTGCGCGGACCCGGGTGTTCAGTTCGACACTACTATTAATGACTGGCACACCTCGGCCAATACGGACAAGATTTACGCTTCCAATCCGTGCTCCGAATATATGTTCCTGAATGACACGGCCTGCAACCTGGCTTCCATCAATGTCATGAAATTCCTGAAAGAAGACGGAAGCTTTGATATTGAAGGTTACCGCCACACGGTTCGTGTGTTCATCATGGCCATGGAAATTATTGTGGACCTGGCTTCTTATCCGACGCAGCAGATCGGCAAGAACAGCCACGACTACCGTCCGCTCGGCCTTGGCTATGCCAACCTTGGCACGTTGCTTATGGTCAGCGGTATTCCTTATGACAGCCCGGCGTCGCTTGCTATTTGCGCCGCGCTCACGGCCATTCTGACCGGACAGGCGTACAAGACTTCCGCGGAAATCGCGGCGTCCAAAGGCGCGTTTCCGGGTTACGCAGCCAACCGCGAACCCATGCTTCGCGTTATCCGCAAGCACCGGGACGCGGCGTACAAGATTTCCCGCGAAGACTGCTGGGAAGATATTCTGGCCGCGGCGCACGAAGACTGGAACGAAGCGCTGGCGCTTGGCGAGAAGTACGGATACAGAAACGCCCAGGCTTCCGTTATTGCTCCGACCGGCACCATCGGACTTCTGATGGACTGCGATACCACGGGTATTGAACCGGATTTTGCTTTGGTGAAATTCAAGAAGCTCGCGGGCGGCGGTTATTTCAAGATCATCAACCAGTCCGTTCCTCTTGCGCTGGAAAGACTCGGCTACGCTCAGGGAGAAATCCAGGACATTATCGAGTACGTGCAGGGGACCTCAAAGCTGGAAGGCACTCCGTGGATCAACCCGGAAACGCTCAAGGCCAAGGGTTTGAACGATGAAGAGATCAAGAAAGCCGAAGCTCTTCTGCTTGGCGCTTTTGACCTGACCTTCGCGTTCACGAAATGGACGTTTGGCGAGGACACGCTCAAACGTCTGGGCTTCAAGCCTGAGGAATACAACAAGCCTTCCTTCAATCTGTTGGAAGCGCTTGGTTTTTCAAAGGCTGAAATCGAAGAAGCCAATGGCGTTATCTGCGGCACCATGACCATTGAAGGCGCCCCGCACCTGAAGAATGAGCACCTTCCGATTTTTGACTGCGCCAACAAATGCGGAAAGCACGGCAAGCGTTACCTTGAGCCCATGTCTCATGTGCGCATGATGGCCGCGGCCCAGCCTTTTATTTCCGGCGCGATTTCCAAGACCGTGAACCTTCCCAACGAAGTCACGGTGGATGAAATCAAGGAAATCTACGTGGAATCCTGGAAAGCCGGTCTGAAAGCGGTCGCGCTTTACCGTGACGGTTCCAAGCTTTCACAGCCGTTGAACGCCAAGAAAGACGATGACAAGGAAAAGGACGAAAAGCCCGCGGCTAAAACTGCGGCTGCTCCCGCCGCTGCCGCGCAGCCCCGCCGCCGCCGTCTTTCCAAGAAACGTTCCGGCGTTACCGTAGAAGCCCGTATCGGCGGACAGAAAGTTTACATCCGCACCGGTGAATACGATGACGGCTCTCTGGGTGAAATTTTCGTGGACGTGGCCAAGGAGGGAACAACCCTTCGTTCCATCCTGAACTGTTTTGCCATGTCGGTCTCCATGGGCCTTCAGTACGGCGTTCCTCTTGAAGAATATGTCAGCTTGTTCACGGGCACGCGATTTGAACCCCAGGGACCTTCCGATCACCCGAACATTAAAAACGCGACTTCCATCGTGGATTTTATTTTCCGGCTGCTCGGCATGGAATATCTTGGAAGAACAGACTTCATCCAGGTTCCGCCTGATCCGTCCCAGCTTGAAATTTCTAAAAAGAACGCGGCCAAGATGCCTGAAATCGCGCTGCAGATGCCCACGCAGGAAACGCGTCCGGCCGCGCAGCCCAAGAGCGGCAACGGCAAGAATGGAAACGGCCATTCAGCCCCGCGTCTTGGACAGACTGCCGCGGGCGGTTCCGCGGACCTTGTGGTCGGCACCACCGCAGCCAACGAGCACCTGTCTCAGATGATGGGCGATGCTCCGCTTTGTTCCGGATGCGGCCATGTCACGGTCCGCAGCGGCTCCTGCTACAAGTGCCTGAACTGCGGCAACAGCATGGGCTGTTCCTGAGCGGTCTTTAAACAAAATTGTAGGAGAGAGGGGGGAGGTCCTTTGGGCCTTCCTCCTCTTTTTTTTGCCTTCCTCCTGCCAGTCCGATACAATTCTCATGGAACCTTCTGTTCCGGCCGATCTATAAGAGATAACCATGGAATCTAAACTTCCGAAGCTTGAAGATGTGTTTGTCAGGAGCAGCCGGGCCGCTTTTCACAAGTGGTTCGACCTGCCTCATCTTTTGGTCTGCATGCTGATCACGGGCATCAGCGTGCTTGGGCTTTCTTCCGGGAAGCTTGAGAGATTTGAGTACCTTGTTTTTGATTATTTCGTAAAAAACCGTCCCCCGGCCGCCGGATCTCCCGGCATCCTGATTGTTGAAATCGATAAAGAGAGCATCCAGGCCATCGGTCCCTGGCCATGGCCCTGGCGTTACTACGCGCAGATGATCGATATCCTGAATAAATATCAGGCGCGTGCCGCGGCATTTGACTTCGCCCTGAAGAGCTCTGATTTTGAAGAGGATAAGATTTTGTTTTCCAAGGCCCTGGCCGGGTTTCAGCGCGCTTACCTTCCGGTCTCACTGGAAGCCAAGACAAACAAGAAATTCTGGATTCACTCCCTGCCGATTGACCTTGAACCTTCGGGTGAGAAAACCGCCTGGACGCATGCGCCGCTTGAAATCGAAACCAAGGCCTCCGCTATCGGACATATCAATATTCATCCGGATTCCGACGGCGTGGTCCGGCGCGTTCAGGCGTTTCTTTCCTATGCCAATGAAAGCCACGCCTATCTGCCGCTGGCCATGGCTTACCAGCTTCAGCATGAAGGCGCCGCGCTGGCGCCATCCGCGGACCTGAAGCTTCCGCTGGATGAAAAGGGAAATTTGATGATCAACTGGCTCGGCCCGTGGAAAAATTCTTTTCAGAGAATTTCCTTTTCTGACGTGGTGCGCAGCGCGCAGGCCGTGGACAAGGGGCTTCGTCCCATGGTCAATCTTGAAAGTCTCAAGGGCAGGATTTGTCTGATCGGTGTGACCGCACCTGAATTTTCAAACGATTCGCTGACGCCGGTTGAAAACAGCTGTCCATCAGTCGCGGTCCAGGCCCATCTTTTGAGCGGCACGCTGGAGGGGAAATATATTTATCCGGCGTCTTTCATGCTGAACACCTTTTACCTTTGCATGGTCGGCTTTCTGGCCTCGCTTGTGTTCTCGCTGATCCGAAGCGCGGGCGGGTTTTTTCTGGGGCTGGGCCTTGGCGCCTGCTGGTTCGGCCTGTCTTTCGCGCTTTTTCTGCACAAGGGGATATGGGTTTATTCCGTCCAGCCTGCTTTGCTGACATTGGCGCTTTTTATTTTTTCCGCCATCTACAAAACTTTTGCAGGCTCGAAAGAAAGATCCAAGCTTTTTGACCTGGCCACGCGGGACGGTTTGACAGGGCTTTTTGTTATCCGGCATTTCCGTGAAATTTTGAACCAGGCCGTTCTGGATGTGCAGGTCAAAAAGGAGCCGCTGTGCGTCATCCTGATTGATATCGATAACTTCAAAAAAATCAATGACACCTACGGCCATCAGGCCGGAGACATGATTTTAAAGAAAACGGCGGAAACAGTCTGCGCGAATTGCCGTTCGCGCCGGCCGATTCACCGTGTGGATTTCGCGGCAAGGTACGGCGGCGAGGAGCTGATCGTCATGCTGCGCGGCACCAAACTCGCGGACGCGGCGTTCAAGGCCGCGGAGCGCATCCGCAAAGCCGTGGAACAGAATGTTTATGAATGGGACGGCCAGAAAATTTCTGTGACCATCAGCCTCGGAGTGGGAAGTCTTCACGCTTCCGAGAACATTCCGGATCTTATGGTGCGCCGGGCTGACGAAGCGCTTTACCGCGCCAAGCGCGCGGGCAAGAACCAGGTCTGCGTGGAAACTTTCGCAACAGGTTGACCAAACAGGGCATTGCCCTTAGAATTGCCTTCCGTTCTTTTATGGAGAGGTGCTCCGAACTGGCTAAGGTACCGGTCTCGAAAACCGGCGTCCGCAAGGACTTGAGGGTTCGAGTCCCTCCCTCTCCGATTTACTTTGTTTGTTTTAACCGAGGGTCCGTATGTCAAGAGTCTCTGCCCCGGAATTAAAGCGGCCAGATAAAAAGTTTTTTCTCCTGTCCTTTCTTGCCGTTGCGGTCACGGCTTTTCTTGTTTACAGCAATACCTTCCATTCTGAATTCCAGTTTGACGATCTCAAGGAACTTCAGGAAGGCTACCCTCTGCGCCGGCTTTCAGACCTTGCCGGCATCTGGAACTATTCTCCCTCGCGTTTCATTACTTATTACAGCTTTGCGCTGAATTACCATTTCAGCCGGATGGACGTCACCGCGTATCACGTGACCAATCTCTTTGTGCATATCCTGACATCCTGCGTGGTTCTGCTTTTTTCCTCGGCGCTTTTTAAAACACCGTATCTTTCAAAAAGAATGACGCCTGAAGCCGCTCCCTGGGCCGCTCTCGCGGCCTCGCTTTTATTTGCCGCGCATCCGCTGCAGACAGGAGCCGTAACCTATATCATTCAGAGAGCCGCGGTGCTGGCTGCGTTTTTTTATCTCACGTCGCTTTTTCTTTATGTCCGTGCGAGGCTGGAAAACCGGGCGGGTTTTTATTACGCCGCATTCGCGTGCGGGGCCGCGGCCATGCTTTGCAAACAAAACGCGTTTACGCTTCCCTTTGCCATGCTTCTTTGTGACTTTCTGTTTTTCCAGGAAAAAAGCGAACCCCTTTCCGCGCGGCTGAAGCGCTTCGCTCCCTTTCTTGCCCTGCTTGCGCTTCTGCCCGCCATCCGTCTTTTTGCTCCTTCCAACGGCGCTCTTTTCAGGGAAACGCAGAAAATATCCCACGTGGACTATCTTCTGACCCAGCTGAGCGTGCTGGTGACTTATCTCCGGCTTCTGGTCTGGCCATCGGGCCAGAACGTGGATTATGATTTTCCCATTTCAGCTTCATTTTTTGAGCCGCGGACCCTGGCGTCTTTTGTTTTTCTCGCGGCCCTGCTTGCGGGCGGATTTTTCGCGCTCAAAAAAAACCGAGTTTGGTCCTTCGGAATTTTCTGGTTTTTTCTGACGCTTTCAGTGGAATCCGGGCTTGTGCCCATTCGCGATGTTATTTTTGAGCATCGCATGTACCTGCCCATGTTTGGCGCGGTTTTTTGCGCGGCCTGGACTTTTTATTTTCTGGGCCGGGAGCCGAAAAAAATCATGGCGCTTTGCCTTGTCTGTCTTCTGCCTCTTGCGGCCGCGGCTTATAAAAGAAACTCAGTCTGGAAAAACGGCATCGCGTTATGGGAAGACGCGGCGCGCAAGTCCCCCAAAAAAGCCAGGCCGTATCACAACCTGAGTTTTCTTTACAGTGCGAAAGGGGATTATCCGAAATCCGTGGAGTACGGAGAAAAAGCGGTTTCGTTTGATCCTTCCAGCTCCGGCCCTTATTTCACGCTCGGGGTTGCTTACGGACGCATGGGAAATATTGACCGGGAAATCGAATATTATGAAAAGGCTTTCGCGCTTGGGCCGTGGAATCCGGCCAAGCATTTCAATAATATGGGATCGGCCTATGGCCGCAAGGGAGATATGGCCGCGGCTGTGGAGAATTTCAAAAAAGCCATTGCCGCGGACTCGGCTTATCCCGCGACGTACGCCAATTTTGGTTTCGCGCTTGACCGCATGGGCCAGTTCGAACAGGCGATCCGCTATTATCAGAAAGCCATTAAACTGGACCCTCAGTTCGCGGAAGCCTGGAACTTTATGGCCATTGCTCTGGCCAAAAAAGGGAATCCTGACCAGGCCCTGGAATCCGCGCAGCGTTCCGTCAGGCTGAACCCGCGGTACGCGGACGCCTACAATACTCTGGGCCTGATCCACGGCATGAAAGGCGACCTTCAATCCATGATCCGTTTTTGTCTGAAAGCCGTTGAAATCGATCCGGGCTACAAGCTGGGCTATCAGAATCTGGCGCAGGCTTACCAAAAAACAGGTGATACGCAAAAAGCCGCTTTTTACGCCGCCAAAGCGCGGTAATTCTCCTTGAAAAACCCCCCTGATTCCAGCATGATAGGGCTATTCTTAACCCCAAGCAGTTAAAACAGGTCCCTGGTTTCCACTTATGAGTTATCTTGTTTTCGCGAGAAAGTTCCGGCCTCTGGAGTTTGACGATGTGGTGGGCCAGGAACCTATCATGACCACCCTGAAAAATGCCATCAAGCAGGAGCGAATCCCCCAGAATTTTCTTTTCTCAGGTCCGCGCGGCGTGGGGAAGACCTCCACGGCCCGTATTCTCGCCCGCGCCCTCAACTGCACCCAGGGGCCGACGGACAAGCCCTGCGGAAAGTGCACGTCCTGCACGGAAATCACGCAGGGGACTTCCATGGACGTTCTTGAAATTGACGGTGCGTCCAACCGCGGCATTGACGAGATCCGGAACGCGCTGGAGACCACGACCGGCAGTCCGATCTGCTCGGCGATGCGCAGGCTCGCGTG
>CAZIQJ010000030.1:8557-14426 GCA_964541285.1 uncultured bacterium
AATCTGCGCGAGACCGTGAAGTTCAAGCCGGTCAACGGCAGGGTGAAAATTTACATTATCGACGAAGTCCACATGCTGACAACCGAGGCCTTCAACGCGCTGCTTAAAACGCTTGAGGAGCCCCCGCCGCACGTAAAGTTTGTTTTTGCGACCACGGAATCGCACAAGGTTCCGCTGACCATTCTTTCCCGCTGCCATCGCTTTCATTTCAAGAGGATTCCGGCCGGTGAAATCACTGAAAAACTGCAGGAGATCGCGAAAAAGGAAAAGATCAAATTCGACAAGAACGCGATGTTTTTGATCGCTCAGGCCAGCGAAGGTTCGCTGCGTGACGCCGAGAGCCTGCTGGATCAGATGGCCAGTTTCTCAAAAGCCGAGATCAAGGAAAAGGACGTGCTTTCGCTTCTGGGTCTGGCTTCAGAGGACGTTTATTTTTCTATGCTCACGGCGCTTCGCGAAAAAAACGCGGAAAAAGTTTTCTCCGTCATCAGCGAGCTATATGAAGGCGGCCGCGACCTGGTACAGTTTGCCAAGGGATTTCTGGAAATTTTCAGGCACCTGCTTCTTTTTCAGTGCCTGCCCGCCGGCCAGGCAGGCACGGACAAGGCCAGACAGTTTATTGAAATGAGCGACAGCGCCCTGCAGGAGCTGGAGAAGCGCCGCCAGGAATTCACCAAGGGAGAAATGATCCTTGCCCTGAACCTTCTGGGCAACCTTCAGAACCAGCTGCGCCGCAATCTGGCGCCGCCGCGTTTGCTTGTGGAAACCGCTTTTCTGAAGCTTCTGCATCTTGACGGTTTGTATGCCGTGGAAGATCTTCTGGAAGGCACGGGCCGCGCTCCAGAGACGGCTCCTCGCGCGGCTGAACCTCCGCGCAGAATCGCAGAGTCCGGATTTACCCGCCCCCAGCCGCAGGCGGCAAGACCTGAAATCAAGCCGGCCGCAGCCGGTTTCAGACCGCAGCCCTCAGCCCCGGCGCCGCAGGCAAGCCAGCGTGCTTCGGTTTCGCTGGAAGCTCTTCCGCCTATTGAGACTTTCTGGCCGCGCGTTATTGAGTACGTCAAGGCGAAGCGCATGTCGACAGGTATCTTTCTTTCCGAGTCTGAACCCGTGGAGCTGAGCGAATCCGCCGTAACGCTTGGCCTTCCTTCGGAATTTCAGTTCCACAAAGACATGCTGGAGAAAAATAATAACCGCCAGCTGATTGAAGAGGCTTTTGAAACGGTGCTGGGCAAAAAGCTCCGTATTCAGTTCATTGTGACCCAGGTGTCATCCGTCAGCGCTGAAAAACCGGCAGCTTCTCCTTCTTCCGCGCCCGCGTCCGAAGCCGGGACTTCCAAAATGCCCGAAATTATTTCCCAGGCTCTGAATATTTTCGAGGGCTCCAAAATCATCCGGGCGGAATAGCATGAAGGGCTATTCGGACTGGATGTCCCAGCTGATTGACGCGTTTTCCAGGTTCCCCGGAGTCGGCAAGCGTTCGGCCGAGCGCATGGTTTTCTATCTTCTGAAATCCCCGAAGCAGGAAGCTCTGACCCTGGCCTCCCTGATTTCCTCGCTGAAAGAAAATATTTTCTTCTGTGAAACCTGCCATAACTTCGCAGATTCCAAGCGCTGCCATATCTGTTCGGATCCAAGCCGTGACCAGGGCCTGATCTGCGTGGTGGAAGACCCCAAAGACGTCATCGCGATTGAAAAGACCGGAAGCTATGCCGGTGTTTTCCATGTCCTGCTTGGCGTGCTGTCACCGCTGGAAGGCGTGGGGCCTGAAGAAATCCAGATCGCGGACCTGGTCAGGCGTATTCGCGACCAGAAGGTGCGTGAGATTATTCTGGCCACCAACCCCAATACAGAAGGGGAGGCCACGGCGCTTTACCTTGCAAAACTGCTTAAACCTTTCAAAGTCAAAATCACCCGTATTGCGCGCGGCATTCCGGTGGGAAGTCATATTGAATACACAGACCAGGCAACACTTTCCCGCGCTCTTGAAGGAAGGCTTCCCGCCTGATTTTTCCGGTTTTCCACGAAAACTGCTGATTTTCGGCGCCTCCATTCCGCAGAAAAAAACACGAAAAGCATTTTCGCCCCCGCATTTTTTGCCCGTATTTCCCCGCACTGCATTTTCATTTTTGACCGGAAAACGGGTCAAAACCGGCTTTTTTCAGGCCCGAAAACAGCAATGACTCCTGTTAAAAAAATAGAGAATGCTGTTATTCGTTGTTAGTTTTTTTTATTTTGAGTAAAAGCAGCCTGCAATGCAATGATGGACGGAACTTTTTATAGCATAAAAGAGCATTAAAAAATTCCGGATAGTAAAAAAAACTGCGAGAGTAAAATTTTTTTAATTTTCGCGTTTCATTTTCTTGATTTTGAAAAAATCGTGTGTTAAATTTCCCCACAAGTTTTTCCGGAAAAAATTTCCGCGAAAAAAATTCTCAGAAATTTTCAGCAGCACTTCCGAAGTCAGTTAAGCAGCCGTCAAAAAAACAAAAACTACTATCAAAGGGATCTCTCTCTCGGTGACTTTGTTCAGCGGTTTTAGAAAGACCTGTGAAAATTCAGTCCGGTTTGTCCGCGCTTTCGGCGAGAGCCGTTTCCCGGCATCTCTCCGGACCATCAGCTTTCTTCTCTCCCTGATTTTTACCTGGAATACCCTTGCCTGGTCCGCGCCCAATCTTGATTTTGCCGCGCTTCTGAAGAAGAAGGGCGTCAACGCCGCAAGTTTTTCGGAGAGCATCCGCATCCCTGATTCCCTTGGCATTGTCGAAAGCCGGTATCTTCCCGGAGACTTTCAGCAGGACCCCTCAAAGCCTTTTATCATTCACATTCGCGACGCGCACGCGCAGCCCGAAGCTCAGCGCCATGTTGAGGAAATTCTCGAACTTCTGGCCAGGGAACGGAAAATCCAGGCGGTCGCGCTCGAAGCGGCTTTCAGCACCCTCGATCCTTCGATTCTTCAGTTTTTCCCGTATTCCGAGGTCAATACCGCCGTCGCTCAGAGGCTGGCCGGGTTGGGGGAATTGAATGGCGCCGAACTTTTCGCGCTCCATAACCGTTACGGAGTCAAACTTCAGGGCGTTGAAGACGCAGAACTTTACCGCCGCAGTCTTAAAATCTTCCGTGAACTGAAGTCTTCCAAGGAAGATCTTCAGGAAAAACTTCTGAAATATTCACGCGCTCTTGAAAACCGTGAAAGAAAAGTTTTTTCCGGCGAACTTGCAAATTATGTTCTCCGCAAGAGAGCCTGGGAGCAGAGCAGGGATTCCGCGCTGGATTATTTCCGCCTCTTGAAAGACCTCTACGTTAAACATCTTAAAATCGATTTGACCGACCCCCGCTACCAGTTTGCCTGGCCTTACGCCACGCGCCTTATGAAGGCTGATCAGATTGAGACTTCCATGGACCGTGAGTCTTCTTCGGCTGAAACCCTGAAGCTGGCTGAGGCCGTGGACGCCCTCAACAGCCAGGACGCGCGCAATTTCGCGGCGGGGCTTCGGGCGCTTGCCGGCGCGAACAGCGGCCAGCCTTTCCAGTACTGGCTGACAGCGCATCCGTTCAATGGCATCAAGACCAGCCGTCATTTCTTCGAGTCCTTCTGGCGTCTGGCGGCCGAAAGAAAAATTTCTCTTTTCCAGTATCCCGGTTTTCTGAAGCTGGCCGGCCTGACTGTGCTGCGCGAGGAAATCGACGCGCCCGCGCTTTTTGAGGAAATGGAAAAGCTCGAGAAAAGTCTTGAGGAAAAACTCGCGTCGACGCCGGAAGAAAAAGAGCTTTTCGGCCTGGAGCGCGACCTTTCGCTGGTGCGCAAGCTGCTGGCGCTGCAGATGACGCGTGAAGATTACGGCCTTTACAAAAAGCGCAGCGGGGAACTTGAGCCTGCGGCTTTTCAGAAGCATTTTTCAGGCATGGTGCGGGATTCCAGCCTGCCCCTGCTTCCCGAGAAGCTTCTTGAGAGCGCCGATGAGTTTTATGTTCTTTCCGTAAAGCGCGACAACACGCTTGTTGAAAACACCCTGAAGCTTGCGGATGGAATTTCCGGCAAGGAACCACGCGCCGTGGTCCTGATCGCCGGAGGTTTCCACAGCCAGGGCCTTTCGGAACTTTTGAAAGCCAGACATATTCCGCACATTTCCATCAGCCCCAGAATGACGGAATTTGAGGACGAAGGGCTTTATGAAAAAGCCATGATGGGAAGCAATGCGAACCTTGATTTCCTGATGTCGCACGGCAGCGCGCTGGGCATACAGTTTTTGATGGATCCTCCCTCGGTCTACGCGCAAATCGAAGGCGGCGCGAAACAAAAAACGATTCTTCTGGGCGGTCTTCTGGGCGCGGGTATCGAAGCGCTGCGTGAAAAAGGTATTGAAGCGAAGGAAATCCACGCTTTGCTGCAGGCCGCGCTGAGCGCTCACCCCGCTATTTTCCGTGATGTACAGATTCTTTTTTCAGAGGGCGTGGAAACGGAAGTTTCCGGGCGGACGCTGAAGGGCGACATGCTTTACCTGTCCGTACCGTCTCTCAAGATTGAAAAAACATTCATGTTCCGGTCCGAAGGGTTGAAAGAAATTCCTGTTTCCGCAGTTGCCGGTGAAATCCGCAGCCTCCGGCAGGGTCGTCCGGAGGAAAAAGCTCCCGAGGCGCGTTCCGAGGTCCGCGAAGTTCTTCCCGGGATCCAGGCCGTTGTTGAAAATAATCTGCCGGCATTTGTTCTGGGTGCGGCCGGAATTGTCGCGCTCTTTTTTATGATCTGGAGAATTTTTTATCCGGTTCACTGGTTTTTCTCAAAGTATAAAAAAGAAATCCTCAAAAGAAGAAAACTGGATCCTCTTTACAAATCCCTGACTTCTGTTGGAAGCCCGCAGCGCCTGGCTAAAGGACTTGTCCCCAGGCTTTCTCACGAAAGCAGCGAAGTTCGAAAAGTTATTGTGCATGTTATCCGCTCCAGAAATCTTGTCAGGACGTTTCCTGCGGTTCTGGAGCAGCTGGCGAGGGAAGAGGATCCTTCTGTCGCGGCGGATATAGTCAGCATGCTGGAATCCTTCGGGCCCAAGAGGGTGCTGGATTCATTCAATACTGCCTTGTGGTACACGCTTCCTGAAATGCGTATGGATTTCTGGAATACTGTTTTGAAAGCGGACGCCGATTCAGCGGAAAAACTTCTTCAGTTTGTGCGTGAAAACGTGGAGGACGAGAATCTTTCCGCGGACGAGCGCCGTGACCAGAGCACGGCTTTTGCGATCTGGGCCCTCAGCATTGCGTACGCACGTTTGCAGGACGATAGTTCCAGGACGCGTTTCCGCCGCCTTCTTCAAAAGAAATCCGCCATGATCCCCCGGGATGAAATAACCGTTCACTATGACGGTGTTGCGCCTGTGAAACTGTACAACCGCTCGCATGATGCCGCGCAAAAAGCGCTGAAGTTTATCGCGCGCTCAGAAATGCGCGTGGACCAGGAAACGCTGATTATCGCCGGGGCCGGCGTTGCGGTTTTGGGCGGGCTTGTCACGGCCGGGTACTTTTTTTACCAGCGCTTCGCGAACCCTGTGGAATGGTTTTTGGGAGTTGCCCGCAAAGGCCGCCACGATGAGGCGCTGGAGGGTCTTCGCGGTCTGGACGCCCGTTATTATGGCCTGAAGTTTCTTCCCGGACTTTCCGATGAAGACCGGCGCGTGCGTCTTGTTGCTGCGGAAGCTCTTGGCAGGCTGAACGGTGAACCGGACTCCTACGTCTATTTTGCTCTGGCCTATGCCATGATGAATGAACGCGAAGCTGATATCCGGCAGGCCGCGCTTCAGTCCCTGAAAGATCTGAAGCCCGGCCCGGAAATACTGGAACCTTTTTTTATTGAAGCGGTCCAGAGCGCCAGGGA
>CAZIQJ010000031.1:0-14027 GCA_964541285.1 uncultured bacterium
CGCGCGTTCGTTGAAAGAGCTCTGGCGGAATAGCCGGGGCTGTTCGTCTGGGTTCAATTCTTCAAAGGAGTTTACGTCCATGAAAGGATTCTACCTGAATTGGAGGATGGTTTAAAGGCGCTAAAAAGTAAGGATCTGGCGCGTCCGCTCCAGCAGGGGCGGACCAAGAATCATGAGGCCCGTGAGCGCGGAGCCTATGGCCGCGGCAAGTACGGCCGCGGCCGCAACGTCCTTGGCGCGGCCGGCTTTTTCAGAATACTGGGGCGAAACCATGGTGGCAAGAACTTCAATCGCGGTATTCAGGGCTTCGGCCGAAATGACAAAAGCAATGGAAAGCAAAAGCACGCAGGTGCGGACCGCCCCCACATTCAAAAACCAGGCCATGGCCAGCACCGCGGCAGCGGCCGCGAAATGGATCCTGGCATTATGCTGGGTCGCGGCCATGACCCAAAGCCCGTAAAAAGCATGGCGAAAGCTGTTGCCGCGGTCGCGAAGTGAAAACTTTTTGGGAAGCTTCATGAGTTCAGCATCTCCATGGCCGACTGCAGCCATCCGGATTTTTTCTCCGCCCACATCCCCTTGCGGGCCAGGCGGGCCTGGTCTTCAGCTTTAAGGAAATCGTCTTTCTCATCAAAAGGAAACTTGCGGTAAGTTTCCGCGCAGCCGCGCGCTACCATTTCAAGATTCACGAAAGTGCCGTCCGGCAGATAAACAAAAGCCAGCCTCCGGCCGTAACGGTCAAACTCGTCTTTTCCGCCCAGCGTCAGCCTGACTTCCTTTTTATCAATCAAATCCGCCAGACAGGCCTTGGCTTCACGGCCGTAGGGCTGACCCTTTTTCTTGCCGTACCTGCGGTGGCTGATTTCAGGAGCGTTGATTCCAACCATGCGCACGCGCTGGTTGTTCTGAAGGATAAACGTGTCGCCGTCAATGATGTAACGGACTTTTTCCGCCCAGGCCGGAGAGACCGCTATCAAAAACGCGATCAAAAAAGCGGAAAACCTCTTCATGATTCCAGGATCCTGATCCTGCGCTGGTTTTCGCCCGCGACCTCAAAGTGCAGGCGGATGGTTTCTTCAGGCATCAGAGCGCCCGCCCTTTCCGCCCACTCCACGCATTTGATGGTGTCAGGGTCCTGAATCATTTCTTCAAAGCCAATGTCATGGACTTCTTTTTCCGTTTCCATGCGGTAGAGGTCAAAGTGATAAACCTGGGGCTTTGAGGGATAAATGTGCATCAGCGCGAAAGTCGGGCTGGTGATGTCTGACGGCTTGAGGCCCAGACCGGAAACCAGCCCCTTGATAAACGTGGTTTTTCCGCTTCCAAGGTCGCCGGAAAAAGCCAGCACCGCTCCCGGCTTCAGCCTTTTGGCAAAACCGCGCGCGATCTCCAGCGTTTCCTTCTCAGAACCTGCCAGCCATTCCACTTTGTCCGTCATATTAAAAATGCCTGTAGCCTTTCTTTTTAAAGAGCGGCCGTATTTGCCTGCCGCGCGACATCCAGACCACTTCCCCTTTCCGTGCCGTAACCCTTCCTACCCAGGAAAGCGGGGTGCGCGCAAATCTTTTTTTCCACAAGCGTGTGACAAGTGCTTTTTTTGCCGGAGACACCGTGAACAAAAGTTCAAAATCCTCACCGTCCGTCATGGCATGCTCCAGAGCCTTGAGGCAGTTTGAACGGCCCGCAAGTTTCCACGCGTCTTTTGAAACCGGCGTGCTGTCAATATCAAGCAAGGCGCCTTTTAAAGATGCTTTCAGAATGTGGCCAAGGTCCTGAAGGAACCCATCCGAAATATCCATCATGCTGTGAACTCCCAGCCCGGCGAGAAAGCGCCCTTCGGCGAGGCGGGGCTGAAAATTATAATGATGGCTCAGAATAGAGCCTCCCAGCGATCCGGTAACACCGATCCAGTCTCCGGCCTTCGCGCCGCTGCGCACCGCGACCGGCCCATCCGCGCGGCCCATCAAGGTGATGGCCGCAAAAAACTGTCTCGCCCTGGTCATGTCACCGCCCAGGCAGACGGTGTTAAACTCCGCGGCCAGCCGCATCATGCCTTTGTAGAAACCTTCCACCCAGCCCTGTGAAAAACCTTTTGGAATCCCGAGCGTCACGGTAAAAGCCAGGGGCGAAGCGCCCATGGCCGCGAGATCGCTCAGGTTTACGGCCAGGGCCTTGCGGCCCGCCATTTCCGGGCGGATTTTCTTCACATGAAAATCCACGCCGTCCGCGACCGCGTCCGCGGTCATGAAAATCTTTCCCGCCTTTTGCAGGGCCAGGAAATCCGCGTCATCGCCGATGCCAAGGCCGCCCTGAAGTTTGCGGGGAATTCTTTTTTTCAATGCTTCAATCAGCTCAAACTCAGAACGCATGTCAGACCCGAAGCTTTCCAAGCGACTTTTTAAACGGCGGCCGGAGAACACCGGCTTCCGTGATAAACGCTGTCACAAACTTGTGCGGTGTGACGTCAAAAGCGGGATTCATGACTTTGATGCCTCGCGGCGCCGTCCTTTTGCCAAAGCCCTGGGTCACTTCCTCGTCCTTTCGGTTCTCAATCGGGATCTGTTCCCCTCCCGCGGCATGAAAATCAAAAGTAGTTCTGGGCGCGGCCACGTAAAAAGGAATCCCGTGTTCCTTCGCCAGCACCGCGACATTGTAAGTCCCGATTTTATTGGCCGTGTCTCCGTTGGCTGCGATCCGGTCCGCGCCCACAATCACGCAGTCCACTTTTCCGGAGCGCATCAAGGAGGCGGACATATTGTCGCAAAGCAGGGTCACGGGAATGCCGCTTTTTTGCAGCTCCCACGCGGTCAGGCGCGCGCCCTGGAGAAGCGGCCTTGTCTCGTCCGCGTATACCGAAATCTTTTTGCCCTGGGCTTTGGCCGCGTATAAAACTCCCAGCGCCGTGCCGTAACCGGACGTGGCCAGTCCTCCCGCGTTGCAATGCGTCAGCACCGAAGCGCCGGACTTCAAAAGAGCGGCACCGTTCTTCCCCATCCTGCGGCAAAGCATGTCATCTTCCAGATGCGCGAAACGGGCCTCGGAAAGCACCTTTTTTTTAAGAAGTTCCGCGGAGGGTTTTCCTTTTTTGGCCGCGGCGCGCACACGCAGCACCACGCGGTCAATAATGGCCGCAAGGTTCACGGCCGTAGGCCGCGCGGTCTTGAGAAACTCCGCTTCCCGCTCAAGCTTTTTTAAAAACCCGGACACGCTCCCGTGAAAATGGCGGACACCCAGATAAAGCCCGTAACCCGCGGTCACGCCAATGGCCGGAGCGCCGCGCACAATCATGGTGCGAATAGCGCGGTGGACCTGGCGGGAGCTGGCGCACGCGACCCAGGTTTCTTTCAAGGGCAGCCTGCGCTGGTCCAGCAGCATCAATTTTTCATTTTTGAATTTCAGAGGAGGAAAAGGCATAAGGTCCTTATTTCAGGTATTCCCACGGAACAGGCGGAACATGGATCAGAGAACAGACGGCCTGCATGCCGGGGACCAGCACATAATAAAGAATTCCGCTCCAGTAAAGCAAGACCACAATGATAAAGCCCCAGCGTTCCACCTTGAGGTAAAGCCGTGCCAGAGAGCGCGGCAGAAAACCCGCCAGCACACGGGATCCATCCAGAGGAGGAATGGGAATGAGGTTAAAAACCGCCAGCCCGACATTCAGGTACGCGCTCAGCAGAATCAGGTCCTGAGGATTCCGCACCCAGACCTGCCCCAGCAAAAAGGCCAGCAGGATATTGGCAAACGGACCGGCCAGCGCGACCAGCACGGTGTCGCGGCGCGGGCTGTGAAGCCTTTCAAAATTCACGGGCACGGGCTTGGCCATACCCATGACAAAATGCCCCTTGGTCGTGAAATAAAGCAGAACGGGAAGGGCCACGGTCCAGAAAGGATCAATGTGCTTCAGCGGGTTAAGGGTCAGCCTGCCCATGGATTTTGCCGTGGGATCGCCCAGGGCATTGGCCGCGGCCCCATGAGAGACCTCATGGATAACGATAGAAAACAGGATAATCAGGATCCAGACCGCTGTTTCCAGGAAAATCTCCTTGGCCTATTTGCCTGCGAGCAGGACCATTTCCTTGGCCGTGAAGAAGTAGAGAAGGAAAATTGAATTATGGGTCATGTGAAGCACAATCGGGGCCACAAGCGTCCCCCGCTTCTCATAGGTGTAGGCCAGAATCAGCCCCAGCACAAAAATCGGCCAGAACGCGAACGTGTTTTCATGAATAAACGCGAAAAAGGAAGCTGTCAGGACCATGGCCAGAGGAACTCCGAATTTCTTTTTCAGAATGGAATAGCAGAACCCCCGAAAAAAGATTTCCTCAAAAACAGGCCCGATTAAAGCTGCCAGCACAATGGAAAAAGTAATGAGCGCCTGCTTCTTGCCGTCTTCCTCCAGAAAAACATGCACCAGCGGATGCGGAGGCGGCTCGTAATGAAAAAGCTGGGCAAGGCCCAGAAGAGCAAGCAGCAAGAGGACAAAAACCGGAAGCACGCCCGCGTAAGCGCTCCAGGCAAACAGGACTTCCTTCCACGGCTTGCCGCTGGGAATCTGAAACCCCAGGTCCCGGATATGGCCGCCGGACTTCTTGACCAGGCGGATGATGAGGTACACACACAGCGAGTCCATGATCAAGGTATGGAGGATCATAAAAACATTCATCAGGTCCTGGCCTTTCAGGGCCTGGCGCATGGCCGCGAACGTCATTCCAAGCAAAAGGCTTCCGGCCACAAAGACAATCACGACCTTGAAAATCATGCTTAGCGCCCAGGGCGTGGTCTGCGGCGGCGCCGGCACAGTGACCAGTTTCGCCCTCCATGAAGGGCTTGCCAGAAAAAGAGTGTCCAGCATGAGGCCCGCCATAAAAAAAGCTCCAAAAAGCAGGATGACAATTTCTATGCGAAGGGCTTGATCGGGGTGTTTTTTCAGGTATTCCTGGACAAGGGCCGTGTCCGAAACTTTTTTCTGAAAAACATCCTCAGCTTTTTTAAACTCCTCGATCGCGGCTGAGGACTGGGGGCGTTTTTCGCGCGCGCCGGGAGAGAAATAAGCGAAAGCAAAAGCCCCGGCCACGAGAAGCGTCAGGACCGTGTACAATTTTTCCCTGCGGAAGAATTCGAGGACTTTGCTCAGCATGTTTAGACGCCGAACAGCTTGCGCGCGTTCGCTGTGGTTTTTTTCGCCAGATCGTCCATGGTCAGCCCGTGGATTTCCGCCATGGTCTGCGCGGTTTCCAGCATCAGCGACGGCTCATTGCGCTTGCCGCGCATGGTCTGGGGAGGAAGAAAAGGCGCGTCGGTTTCAAGCACCATGCGGTCCAGCGGACAGGCCTTGCACGCGTCCCGCAGAACATCATTTTTCTTGTAGGTCAGCGGCCCGGCAAAAGAGATATAAAAGCCAAGATCAAGAAAGCGCTTCATGTTTTCTGTGTCGGATGAAAAGCAGTGCATGACGCCGTTCCACTTACGTCCCCGCGACTGAAAAAGCATGGCCAGGTCTTCGTAGGCGTCGCGGCAGTGGATGATGAGAGGTTTACCGATGACATCATAGAAATCAAGGAAGGCGTTGAGGATTTGCTTCTGCTTCTCATGCGGCGAATGGTCGCGGTAATAATCCAGACCAACCTCGCCGATAGCGACCACGCGCGGGTGCTTCAGAAGCTCCGCGATTTCCGCGACCTGCTCCGGCCCTGTATTGGCTGTGTCATTGGGGTGGATCCCGGCCGCGGCATAAACAAAGTCATACTTCTCCGCGTACTCAATGGATTTTCTGGAGCTGGCCGCGTCTGTTCCGACATTCACAAAGCAGTCAATACCGGACTGCTTCAGACCCGCAATGACCTTCTCGCGGTCCGGATCGTAATCCGGAAAATGAAGATGGGCGTGCGTGTCAAAAAATCCCATTACCTGGGGTCCTTGGGCGCCTGCTTTTTCCTGGGCTCCTGGGCAGGAGCGCCTTCCTTTTTCTCTTCTTCCATGCGGGGAAAAAGAGCTTCGCCGCGTTCAACCACACGGTCAGCAGGAACAAACGGCTTGGCAAATTCAGCAGGACTCATGCCGGGCTTCACTTTTTCTCGGATACCCAGACGGTCCAGCACTTTGCCCGCCTTGTCCGGAAGAAAAGGCAGCAGCGCGGCGCAGGCATGCGCCACGGCTTCCGTCAAAATAAACATGGTTTTGGCCAGTTCCCCTGCCTTGGCCGGGTCCTTGGCCAGACTCCAGGGCTTTTGCTCTTCCACGAAAAGGTTGCAGCGCTTGAAAACTTCAAAAATCGAGTCCAGCGCCTGGCGCGGGTCGTAATCATCCATGGCTTTGGAAACTTTTGCGGGAAGCGAAAACGCCAGCTTCATCAAATCATGATCAAGATAAGCGGCTTCCAGCGCAGGAATTTTTCCGCCAAAATATTTTTCCAGCATGGTGACGACGCGGAACCACAGGTTTCCGAAATCGTTGGCAAGGTCGGTCGTGTAACGCTCCGCCATCAGGTCTTCTGAAAAAGCGCCATCCTGACCCAGCGTGACTTCATGCAAAAGAAAATAGCGGAAGGAATCCACGCCGTACTTGGAGCAAAGCTCAATCGGGTCCACGGCATTGCCGCGCGACTTTGAAACCTTGGCGCCCTGCATGGTCCACCATCCGTGCGCCAAGATCTTTTTGGGCATGGGAAGGTCAAGGGCCTTGAGCATAATAGGCCAGTAAACCGCGTGCTGACGAAGGATGTCCTTGCCCACAACATGAACATCCGCGGGCCACAGCTCCGCGAACTTCGCCTTATCCGCCGGGAACCCGGCGGCGCTGATGTAGTTGATGAGCGCGTCAAACCAGACATAGACCACGTGGTCTTTGGAATTGGGATAATCAATGCCCCAGGCAAGCCGGGCGCGCGGGCGCGTAATGGAAAGGTCTTCAAGCGGCTCGCGCAAAAAACCCAGGATTTCGTTGGTGCGGATCTCGGGCTGGATAAAACCGGGGTTCTTTTTGATGGTGTCGATCAGCCAGTCCTGATAAGCCGAAAGTTTGAAGAAGTAATTATCTTCCGCGAGCTGCTGAACTTCACGGCCGCAGTCCGGGCACTTGCCTTCCTTGAGCTGAAGCTGGGTCCAGAAGGATTCGCACGGCGTGCAATACCAGCCCGTGTACGTGGCCTTGTAGATCTTCCCCTGCTTTTCCAGGTCCTGAAGGATCGCGGCCACGGACTTTTTGTGAAGATCATCCGTGGTACGGATAAAAAAGTCATACTCAATACCCAGGATTTCCCAGAGCTTCTTGAACTCCGGAACAATGCTGTCCACATACTCGCGCGGCTGTTTGCCCGCGGCCTGCGCCACTTTCTCGATTTTGGTGCCATGCTCGTCCGTGCCGGTCAGAAAAAAAACCTTCTCTCCACGCTGGCGGCGATAACGCGCGAACGTGTCGCAAAGCACATTGGTGTAAGCGTGGCCGATATGAGGCTTGGCGTTAACGTAATAAAGCGGCGTGGTGATGAAATATTTTTTGGAGCTCATATTTTCTCAGGTGTCAGGCGGTGAAAATGCACGGCCAGCCGGGTCAGGGCCAGCTTGGAGTTGACGTTGGAATCAATGGCGTCTTTAGTTTCAAGCAGAAGATCAAGCGCTCTCAACCGGCGGACATTGCCCGCAGCCGCGGGGTTTTCAGAAATCTGGCGGCGGAACAGGCCCATCAACCCGTCGAGCAGTTCCTTGACGTCTCCGCGCTGGCTTTCGGACTGCTCGCCCAGGTATTCTTCCCAGCTCTTGCCGGAAATACTCAAGAGGCTGGCTTCCTTGAATTCAAATGTTTCAGGCTTCAGCCGGATTTCAAAGCACCGCGACTGAATGGTTTCAAGCAGCTGGCTGCGGCTTTCCGCGGTCAGAATCAAAAGTGTGTGCTCCGGCGGTTCTTCCAGGGTTTTCAGCAGCGCGTTGGAAGCATCCGGGGTCAAGCGCCCGGCCTGCTGAAGAATAAAGACCTTCCACTTGCCTTCGTAGGGTTTCAGGCCCGCGCCGCCCGTCAGCTTGCGGATTTCCTCAATCTTGATGGATTTGATTTTCAGGTCTTCGCCCAGGATTTCAATGTCCGGGTGATTCCCGGTTGAAACCTTGTGACAGGAAGCGCAGTCGCAGTCGCCGAACATGCGGCCGTTCAGGCAATTGGCCGCGGCCGCAAGCGCAAGGGCCAGCGTGTCCTTGGGCGAATTCGCGCCCGTCAAAAGATAGGCATGGGACATGCGGTTCTGCTCCAGATGGCTGCGCAGCAGACGGACCGCGAAGTCCTGCCTTTCAAGCTTTTCAGAAAACACGTTCCAGAACCTCCCGGATTTCCCGGCTGACTTCCTCGATGGATTTTGAAGCGTCTATCATAACACAGCGTTTGCGGTTTTTGCGGGCGATATCCAGGAACCCGGCGCGGACTTTGCGGTGGAATTTCAGGGACTGCTTTTCCATGCGGTCATGCCGCCCCCCGCGCTTCATGCCTTTGGCCGGGTCGATATCCAGCAGAAAAGTCAGCTGCGGCTTGATAGGGCCGCGCACCAGCAGTTCACTCACACGGTCAATATGCTTCAGGTCAAAACCCCGGCCATAGCCCTGATAGGCCCAAGTGGAATCTTCAAAGCGGTCGCAGATCACGACCTTGCCCTGCTCCAGCGCGGGAACGATTTTTTCATGCACAATCTGGGCACGGGCCGCGAGATAAAGAAGGAGCTCCGTGCACGGGCTCATTTCCGTGAAGTCCTTGTTCAGGATGATTTCGCGAATGGCCTCAGAAATCCGCGCGCTGCCCGGCTCGCGCAAAAGAACCACGCTCTTTCCCTTTTTCTTCAGGAACTCCGCGGCCTTTTTGATCTGCGTGCTCTTGCCGCTTCCTTCCGCGCCTTCGAACGTAATGAAGTATCCTTTTTTCATGTTTTATCCTTTTCGTCTGTCATTCCTGCGGAAGCATTTCAGCGGGCTGTCATTCTGAGCGAAGCAGTGCTTTGTCATCCTGAGGCGCCTTTGCCGAAGGATCCGGGTTTTCATTCCATTTCCTGCTCAAATCTTCCCAACAAGGATTGACTGAGTTGACGAGGGCTTTTTTCTTCTCTCTTAACCAGCCCTTTAGCTGCTTTTCTCTCCCAATTGCCGCACGGACATCGGAAGTCGTCTCGAAATAAACTAATCGATCTATTTTATAGCTTTTCGAAAAACCAGTCATCACACCGTTCTTATGTTCAAAAACCCTCTTTTCCAAATCAGAAGTTACCCCAATGTAAAGTGTTCCGGACCGATTCGTCATGATGTATACGTAGTAACTTTTCATACTTAAACCTGGATTCTTCGCTTCCTGCCTGCCGGCAGGCGCTCAGAATGACAATGGCCTATTTATCCCAGACCCTTCTGATTTTTTTGACCGTGGAAGGTTCGCCCGGCTTGCCGTCTTTGACCAGCCAACCCTCAGATTTCAACTCAGCACGAACCTTGTCCGCGGCCGCGAAGTCCTTGTTCTTGCGGCTCTCCTGCAGCTTCAACACATTTTGCTTTACGCTTTCAGGAATACTTTTAACCTCCGCGACCCCAAACCCGAGGAGACGATCCAGCTCTTCAAACATCCTGACGCAGGCACTCAGCGTCTCCTTATAAAGAGAAGCCTTATCCACGCAGATTTTATTGACCTCGGTCAGCACGGACTGCAGGTCCGCCATCAAGGCAGAAACGTTAAGATCATCCTCAAGCCTGGCGGCAATTGACCGTGGATTCCAGATCACGTCCGGAACTCCTTTACGCACCGCGGTAAAAATATCATCCGCTTCCTTCCCGGCATGAGACTCCAGAAGGTTGAGGCAGGTCCAGTAGCAATCATCCATTTTCCGGACAATCTCCGCGGCCTCTTTCAGCCCGGCCATGGTGAAATTCAGCGTATTCCGGTAATGCGTGGACAAAAGCGCCAGACGCACCGCCATGGGGTCATAGCCCTTGGCCATCAGATCGCGAAGCGTATAAAAGTTCCCCTTGGACTTGGACATCTTGGTTCCGTCCACCAGCAGAAACTTGCAGTGCAGCCAGTATTTCACAAACGGGTCTTTGCCGGTCGCGCCTTCGGACTGCGCGATTTCGTTTTCATGGTGCGGAAAAATCAAATCTTCCCCGCCCGCGTGGATATCAAACTGTTCGCCCAGCTCTTCAATCGACATGGCGGAACATTCAATGTGCCAGCCCGGCCTTCCCTTGCCCCAGGGAGAGTCCCAGGCCGCGCCAAGCTTGTCCTCGCCTTCCTTGGCCGCCTTCCACAGCACAAAGTCCGTAGCTTCTTCCTTGCTTTCGTATTCGTCCGACTCCACGCGCTCGCTTGCTCCTGTGATATTCATTTCCAGCTTCTTTTTGGAAAGCTTGCCGTAGCCAGGGAATTTGGAAACACGGTAATAAACCGAGCCTGCGTTTTCATACGCCACGCCCTTGCGGATCAAAGTGATGATCAGTTCCTGCATCTGTTTGATCTTGCGCGTGGCGCGCGGCTGTGAAGCCGGAGGCAGGCAGTTCAGGGCCGCCAGGTCTTCATTAAAAGCCTGAATGTATTTCGCGGTGTAATCATCCAGCCGGATCGCGGCTTTTTTCGCGCCGTCGATGGTCTTGTCATCCACGTCCGTCAGATTCATGACGTGCTTGACCTTGTAACCGGAGAATTCCAGAAAGCGGCGGAGCAAGTCTTCAAAAACGAACGCTCGGAAATTTCCGATGTGCGCGTAGTCGTACACCGTGGGCCCGCAGGTGTACAGCCCGACCTCAGAGCCGGGCGCTTTGTCGAAGTTGTCCGTTTTGCCGGAGAGAGTGTTAAAAAACTGGATGGACATTTAAATATTCAGAGCCTTTTGGAAACGGTCCTGGACTTTTTTGATGCCGAATACGGGAAAGATGCGCTTGAGTTCAGGGCCGTGGGCTTTGCCGGTCAAAGCAATGCGCAAAGGCATGAACAAATGCTTGCCCTTGGCTTTGACTTTGGGCTTCAGGGCATTGACGAAATTTTCATACATGGCTTCGCCCTCGCCTGTGACCGACGGCAGGATTTCCAGCGCCACGCGGCAGATTTCCCTGCCGTCTTCGGAAGTCAGCTGGTCCTTGGCTTCATAATGAAGGTCGTCGTTTAAAAGCTCCAGCTTTTCCGGCAGCTGGTCAAAGCGCTCCACATTGTCCTGAAACACGGGCAAAAGCTGCAGCACAAGGTTTTCATCATACTTCAGCAGATTGCTGCCCTTCAGGTAAGCAAAGGCCTTTTTCACAAACTCTTCTTTGGGCAGGGCGCGCAAATGCTCGCCATTGACCCAGTCCAGCTTGTGCGGGTCATAAATGGAAGACGACTTGTTGACGCGGTCAATATCAAACACGCTCTGAAGTTCTTCCCAGGTGAAAATTTCCTTGTTGTCGCCGGAAGACCAGCCCAGCAGCGCGATATAATTGGCAAGCCCCTGCGGCAGATAACCTTTTTTGCGGAACTCGCGCACCGACACGTCGCCCAGGCGTTTGGAAAGCGGCTCTCCGCCCTGGCCGTGGATCAGCGAAAGATGTCCGTACTGCGGCGGCTTGAAACCCATGGCTTCAAGCAGAAGAATGTGCTTGGGCGTGTTGGAAAGGTGGTCTTCCCCGCGGATGACATGCGTTACGCCCATGAGGCCGTCATCCACGCATACCGCGAGGTGGAACGTAGGGTTGCCGTCCGCGCGGATAATGACAAAGTCGCCGACCATGTCATCCAGATTGAAATGCACTTCCCCGCGCACCAGGTCGGTCATGGTGACTTTGGGGTTCTCGACTTTAAAACGCACCGTGGGCTTGATGCCTTTGGCCTTGCGCGCTTCGATTTCTTCTTTGGAAAAATTCCTGCCGCGGTTATCAAAACGCGGGGGCCGCTTTTCAAGCCGGGCTAGCTGCCTGGCCTGTTCGGTTTCTTCTTCCGTGACATAGCAGTAATACGCGCGGCCTTCCGCGATCAGCTTGTCCACGTACTTTTTGTAAAGCTCCAGACGCTCGGACTGAAGATAAGGCCCGAACTGACCACCGGCTTCCGGCCCCTCGTCCCAGCGGATCCCCATCCACGCCATGTCTTCCAGCAGCGCGGCACGGTACTCGGGTTTGGAGCGTTCCAGGTCCGTGTCTTCCACGCGCAGGATGAATTTACCGCCGTGTTTGCGGGCGTACAAAAAATTAAAAAGTGCGGTACGGATGTTTCCAAGGTGAAGGTAGCCGGTCGGCGAAGGGGCAAAACGGACTCTGATCATTTTTTCCTCATGGTGACAACGGCCTCGGCGGAAACCGCCAGGCCCTGGCCTTCAGCGCCCAGCCCTTCAGCGGTCTTGGCCTTGATCGACACATTTTCAGGCGCCAGCTTCATGAGCCGCGCGATGGTTTCTTTCATCTGTTGCTTGTATTTTCCAAGTTTGGGTTTTTCCAGAACAATGACCGTGTCCACATGCGAGGCTTCATAGCCCTTGCGGCCGGCTTCTTCCAGCACGGCGGACAAAATTTTTGTGCTGGCGATATTTTTGTTCTTCGGGTCTTTATCAGAAAACCAGTCGCCGATGTCCCCCGCGCCCATGCATCCCAGCACCGCGTCGGTAATGGCGTGAAGCAGCGCGTCGCCGTCGGAATGGCCCAGCGGGCCTTTTTCAAACGGAACATGCACGCCGCCCAGAATCATCTTCCGGCCTTCCACCAGACGGTGAAGGTCGCGGCCAAAGCCTGTCATGACTTTGCCCGCGGTTCCGAGGAAACGCTCGGCCAGCTCCAGGTCCTGCACCGTGGTGATTTTAGGGTTCCAGGAATCATGCACTACAAGCTTGACGCGCGCGCCCACGGCTTCCGCCAGTGAAGCTTCATCCGTTGCCTGAAGCGCGTCCGGAAGCTTGTAGGCTTTTTTCAGGACTTCGCGTTTGATGATCTGCGGCGTTTCAGCTTCAAAAAGACGGCTGCGGTCCACGGTGCGGAGAATTTTTCCATCCTCACCCGCTTCTTTCAAAGTCGGCACCACTTTTTTGGAGAGCAGCGCGCCGTCAAAACCTTCCAGCTCGCGGAAGAGCTTTTCAATCGAAGCTTCAGAAACAAAAGGGCGGGCGCCGTCATGCACCATGACCCACGAGTTGGCGGGCCGGGCGGCCTTGAGGCCGTTTAAAACCGATTCCGCGCGGGTCTTTCCTCCGCGCACCACCTTGACGCCCGTAACTCCGTTTTCGCGCAAAAGCCCGAGCACGGCCTTTTCCTGCCCTGCAGGGACCGTGACAATGCGTTCCTTGATCTGGGGAAATTTCTCGAAAGCTTCAAGACAATGGGCCAGCACCGGCTTTCCGTTCAGGGAAAGAAAAAGCTTGGACGCTTTTTTCTCCGCGCTTCTGCCCTTCAGGCTTTTCTGAAAACGGCTGCCGCTTCCGCCGGCCGCCACAATAAGGCTCGCCTGCATCTTCAGCGGTTCGGCTGTCCGCCGCCCATGTTCTGCGGCCGCCTTTCGCCCTGACCGGCCTGGCGGTAACGCTCCGCCTGGCGTTCACGGTCCTGATTGCCGCCGCGGTCCGGTTCATCCCCGGGCTTGGCGAAAATCATACGGCCTGCCTGTGTCTGAAGCACGCTGGTGATGGTCACGTTTAAAGTCTGTCCGACGCGGCGGCGGCCGTTATCCACCACAACCATGGTGCCGTCATCGAGATAAGCCACGCCCTGGTCATGTTCCTTGCCTTCCTTAAGGATCTTGACCTGCATGATTTCGCCGGGCATGACAATCGGCTTGAGCGCGTTGGCCAGCTCATTGATGTTCAGGACTTTCACGCCCTGAAGCTCAGCCACCTTGTTCAGATTGTAATCATTGGTAAACACCTTGGCGCCCAGGACCTGGCCCATCTTGACCAGCTTGGCGTCCACGGTGTTGAATTCCGGGAAATCCATTTCATTGATCTTGACCTGGATATTCGGGATGGTCTTGATCTTGTTAAGCACATCCAGACCGCGGCGGCCGCGGTTGCGCTTCAGCGGATCGGAAGAGTCCGCGATCAGCTGCAGTTCCTTGAGCAC
>CAZIQJ010000032.1:0-4530 GCA_964541285.1 uncultured bacterium
CTTTCACGGTTGCGACTTCCTTCAGAGGAATGATGGAGCCTTGCCGGGTAGCATTGACGCCCAGTTCTCCGATTTCCTCGACTTTCTCAAACGCTCCCATGGTACGGATGGCATATTCCATTTTGCCCGCGTCCAGATTGCCGGCCAGAAGGTTGACGTTGTTCTGACCCAGAACGTCCATGATGCGGTCCGCGTCGATGTTGTAGCCGAACATTTTGTCACGGTCCAGCTCCACCAGGACTTTGCGCTCGCGGCCGCCGTAAACTTCCACGCTGGCCACGCCGTCCACGCGCGCCAGCAAAGGCTTGAGTTCATTGTCCACCATGGCGCGGATGTCTTCCGGCGACATGCTTGAGGAAGTCAGCGAAAACACCATGATGGCGCTTGAAGTGTCGTCATAGTTGGCGATCACGGGTTTTTCAATTTCTTTGGGGAGAAGAGGTTTGACGCGGGAAAATTTCTCACGGACTTCAAGGGCGGCGAAATTCATGTCCGTGCCGGGTTCGAACTCCATGGTCACGCGTGACTCGGCTTCGCGCGAGCTGGAGTAAAGGCTTTTAAGGCGGCTGACAGTCGCGACGGCTTCTTCGACCGGCTTGGTGATACTTTTCTCAACTTCAGGCGGAGGCAGGCCGCCGCGCGCGCGCACGATAATGCTGACAATGCCGGGGTTCTGGCCCTGATAAAGTTCCACGGGCAGACGGCCAAGAGAAATCACGCCCATCATGGTGGCGCCAAAAAAAATCATGGCCACCAGAACAGGTTTCTGCATGGATACGCTGGGAAGTCCCATGCTCAGCCTCCATGCCCTTCCGGCGCCGGGCCTTCAGGCGCGGCCGGTCCGGTTTCTCCGGTATTCTCCGCGACCTCATCTTCAGCATTCTCGTCCTCATCTTCGGAAACACCCATAAGAGCTTCCACGCCGCGCATGACAAAAATATTGAAACACGGAAGAACAATCAAAGTCAGGAAAGTAGATGAAAGCAGCCCCCCCATCATGCTGACGGCCATGGGGGAACGCAGTTCCGCGCCTTCTCCAAGGCCCAGGGCAAGAGGCACAAGACCCACAATAGAGGTAAACATACTCATTAAAATCGGACGCGTTCTTGTTTTGGCTGCCATGACCGCGGCCTCTTCGATTTCCATACCATCTCCCTGAAGCTGGTTGGTGGTTTCAATCAACATGATACCGTTGTTTACGACGGTACCGACAAGGATGATGATACCCAGCGCGGAGATAACGTTAACGGAGTGCCCTCCCACAAAAAGCGCGATGACAACGCCGGTGAATGCCAGCGGCACGGTGATCATGATCATCGCGGGCTGAAGAAAGGATTCAAACTGCGCGGCCATGATCATATACACCAGCGCGAAAGCGAGCACAAACGCGAAAATAACCTTTTCAAAGCTTTCCTTGATTTCGCGCGCCTTACCCGAAAGACCGACCTGCATGCCGGTATTAGGATCAATGTTCATATCTTTGAGCATGGTCTGCACCAGCGGCAGCACGTCCTTGGTCTTGGCAATGGTGTTGTCAATTTCAGCGGAAACGATAATGGTTCTTTCCTGGTCAAGGCGCTTGATCTCGCTCGGGCTTTCGCTCTGTTCAACAGACGCCACTTCTTTCAAAGGCACCAGCGCGTCCAGAACTTTGGAATAAAGCAGGAGGTCGCCAAGGTGGGTAACGTTTCCACGGTCTTTTGCACTGAGACGCACCAGAATGTCGAATTCTTTTCCGCCCTCACGGTACTGTGTCGGCACAACGCCTGCCAGCGCGGCCTTGGCGATCAGGGAAACGTCGAGCGCGGAAATTCCGTAAAGAGCCGCGCGTTTTTTATCGATGTTGACCTTTGTTTCCGGGGAAGTCTTGCCCAGGTCGTCCTGAATATTGAAAACACCGGTGAGACTGCGGAGGTTGGCTTTGACCTGATCGACCAGAGCGGTCATCTGGTCAAATTCATAGCCTTTGACTTCAATCTGAATAGGTTTGTTCCCGCCTTCCGCGAAAGAGAATTCGCTTTCCGCCAGAATAAACTCCACCTGGCCGGCCTCCCGGTCGATTTTCTCCGCCCGTTCTTCGATTTCCTTAACCACAGCCGCAGACGGGCGTTCGCGCTCCTTGTTCAACGTGACCAGAATAATGGCCTGCGAAGGCCTCAAGGTATCCAGCTTGACCGCGCCCCTTCCGCCTTTTTCAGAACCAATGGTCACGGCAACGTCCTTGACCTCGGGAATTTCTTTCAGAAGTTTTTCAATACGCAGACAGACACGGTCCGTGATTTCAAGACGGGTCCCGAGAGGCATGTCCACCTTGACCAGGAACTGGCCCTGGTCAACCTTGGGCAGCACTTCCTTTTCAAGGCGAGGGAACAAAAGACTGTTGATAAAGCCGCATATCCCGAAAGTGATGGCAAGCACCATGGCGCAGAAAAGCAAACGCCGGGCGCGGGGAATATTTTTTCCAACGAGGGCTTTTTCCATAAACCCCGTCCAGGCCAAAGGCTTGTACTCGCTGCTTTTGACCTTCAGATATACGGAAAGCATGGGAATCAGGGTCAGCGGAAGAATCGTCGAAACAATCTGCGAATAAATAATGGCCCAGGAAAGGTCGCGGAAAAGCTGGCCGGGAATACCAGGCACAAAAATAATCAATGGCAGGAACACGGCAATAGTCGTGGCATTTGAAGTGATGACGGGCCAGGTCACTTCCGCGGTACCTTCAATGGCCGCCTTGTATGGATCAGTCTCCCCTTTTTCCCTTTTGCTGAAAATATTTTCAAGCACGACGATACTGGTGTCCACGATCATGCCCGAACCCAGGGCCAGACCGCCGAGCGACATGGTGTTCAGCGTGATGCCGCCAAGGCTCATTAAAAAGAAAGTGCCGACCACGGTCATGGGAATGGAGATGGTGGTCAAAAGCGCGGGCAAAGCCGCTCGCAGTGAGATAAAAAGCACAATAAAGGCCAGCTGGCCGCCGCTCTTGGCGTCATCTGCCAGGTCCTGCAGCGACTTGCGGATGAAAATCGAGTGGTCGTAGATGATGTCGTAGTGAAGGCCGCGGGAATCAATGTCTTCCTGCAGAAACTCGAGTGTCTTTTTCACGCGGTCCACAACCTGAATGGTATTGGCGCTTGCCTGCTTTTGAATGGCGATGGAAATGTTTTCGCTTCCGTTGTGGCGGGAAATACTGCTCTTCTCGCCTACGCCGTCGATGACCTCAGCAATGTCACGCACCAGCACCAGTCTTTTTTCAAGCAGCCGTTTCTGGACTTCCTCGCGCGTGGAATCCACTGTGCTGCGAGGTCCGCTGTTTCCCTTTTCCAGAAAGCTGTTGTCTTCCCTGCGCATTTTCCGGACCGTGTCCACACCAGCCACGGAGTAGCCGATTTCCTTGACTGACTTGAATTCTCCGACCGTGCGGATCAGATATTCATAAAGTCCCTTCTTGATGCTGCCGGCCGGATAAGTAATGTTGGCTTTTTCAATCTGGTCAATGACTTCAAGAAGCGAAAGGTGGTTGGCTTCGAGGCGCGCCTGGTCAATATCAACATACAGCTGGCGGTCCGCGCCGCCGGAAATAGCGGCCGAAGCCACGCCTTCCACTTTTTCCAGGTTGTCCTTGAAAATCTTTTCAGTCAGCGATTTGAGCTGAATAGGCTGCATGTTGTCGCCGACCACGGAAAGCAGCATGATGGGACGGGCCAGAGGGTCGAACTTCAGCACGACAGGGTCGCTGGCTTCCTTGGGAAGACGCTCTTTAACCACGTCGATTTTTTCACGGACGCCCAGGGCCGCGAAGTCCACGTCCTGGCCCCAGTTAAAGGAAACCTTGATGGTGGAGCGGCCTTCACGCGAAACCGATTCCAGGCGCTTCAGACCCGCGACAGAGCTGACGCTTTCTTCAATAGGACGCGTGACCAGCGTTTCAATTTCTTCAGGGGCCGCGTTGGAATATTCGGTGACAATCGTGACTTGCGGAAAACTGATGGGCGGGAAAAGTTCCTGCGGAAGGCGCAGGAAGGAAATAACGCCGATGACCATCAAACCCGTCGTCAACATGATGACGGTCACCTTGCGTCTGACAACTACTTCGGCGAAGCTCATACCCTGAAATAAGCGGCCGCGGTCCGGATTTGGGCGTGAAGAACTTTAAAGTTCGGCTTCCTGTGTTTCAAGCAGCCGGACTTTTTTGTTGTCTTCAAGTTTTTCCAATCCGGAAATCGCAACAACTTCTCCCTCCGAAAGGCCGGCATCGATCTGCGTGTAATCGGGGCGAGTGTAACCTACCGTAATCGGGCGCTTCTTGACGGTCAGTTCTTCTTCCTTTTTCTTGACCGGCGCTTCCGGCTGAGCGTTTTTGTCCTTGGAACCTTTCTTGCCTTTTTTGTCTTTCTTTTTGGATTCCTTGGCAGGCTGCTCTTCGGACTCCGGATTCACAACCTGTTCCTGAGGCGCCTCTTGACCTTCTTCGGTAGGGTTCGCTGCCGCTCCTTTGTTTTCGGTTCCTTGCTGATCATTTGGTTGAGG
>CAZIQJ010000032.1:4540-11981 GCA_964541285.1 uncultured bacterium
ACCCGCGCCCAGACCCGGCAAACCGGCGGGCATACCTGCCGCTCCCTCTTTTCCCGGCGCCGCGCCAGGAGCAGCCCCTTCAGCCGGAGCTTCGCCCTCTTTGGGAGCGTCTTTTTTGATCAAAGGTCCTTTACTAGAGTGTACCACATAGACGAATTGCTCCCCTTCCTTGCCCTGGACGGAATCCGTGGGGATGACCAGGGTGTTCTTCTTGCTGTAGAGGAGGATACGGATACGGGAGAACATACCCGGAAGAAGCAAGCGGTCCGGATTTTCAATGCGGACCTTAACGGTCGCGGTGCGGCTGTTTCCAGCCACAACGGGGGCGATATTTTCAATCACACCCTCAAAAGTTTTGTCCGGAAAAGCGTCCACAAAAATACGGGCTTTCTGACCCAGCGCGATCTTGTTGACGTCGCGCTCCACCACGCCGAACTCCGCGTAAACATATTCAGTCATGATGTGAGTGCCAAGCAGAGTGTTCTGGCTGACGGTTTCGCCTTCTTCAATGTTGAGCTCGCCAATCATGCCGGCGGAAGGCGCGTACAGATTTGACTTCTCAAGCATGGCTTCATTGGCCTTGACCTCAAGACGGTTGGCCTCGGCTTCATACTTGGAAGATTCAAATTCCAGCTTGGCCTGTTCAAGCGTGCTTTTGGGCACCGCTCCCATGGCATAAAGCTTTTCGTTTTCCCTGACCTTCTGTTCCGTGATGTCAGCCTGCGTCTTGGCCTTGTTGAACTCCGCCTGCGCGCGCTTGAGGCGCAAAAGAACGTCATCCTGTTTCAAGGAAATAAGCAGCGCGCCTTCTTCGTAACGCTCACCTTCGCGGTAATTGATGGAGCTGATAGTGCCTGGAACTTCAAAGCTGAGCTTGAATTCCATGGCTCCCTTGATCGTACCAAGCGCGTTCAGCGAATCTTCAAAGTTAAATCTTCCGACCTTGAAACCCTTGATAGGAATGGAGGAATCTTCCTTCTTGTCCGCCTTTTCCTTCATGGCCTGTTCCAGGGAAACGGCAGGCCCTTCCTGCTTCTTGGGCATCACGTGCATGATGCCCCAAATCACGATCAGGGCAAGCAGCCCGGCCAGGATTTTTCTCTTGTGGGGCAGCACCATGCCGCGGAAAGGCTGGGGAAGCTTGTTCAACAGTCCTTCCAGAAGCTTTTCGGCTTTCTCAAAAAGACCGGCCGCCATCTTAAGCACAGGCGCGGGAATCAGTTTTTTGATTTTCGAGAGCTTTTCGCCAAGACCGGCAGGGGCCTTGATCTTGATACCAGCGGCCGCTCCCTTGCCCGGAAGCTTGACGCGGGAAAGAAGGCCAACCAGCATCCCGAAAAGCCGGGAAGCAAGCCCCTTAAGCTTTTCTAAGGGGTTTTTTCTGGGAGGTTTTGGAACCTCTCCCTCACTTTTGGGTGTTTCCACTGATCTCCTTTACGGGAAAATAATTCCGGATGCCGATGGCATGATTCAATTTCGCCTTTGAAACATAATAATCGGAAAGCGCCTTGTGAAGCCCGGCAGCTTCCGAAAGAATGTCGATCTGTGACTGCATATATTCGGAAATCTGGATTTCGTTTTTCCCCAGACGGTGTTTGGAATAAGCCGCCAGACGTTTCCGGTAATTAAAACGCTGGATCGAGGACTTGACCTTGATCTTGGCTTTCTGGTAATCGAAATAAGACTGCTTCACGTCGCGGACCACTTCCTTTTCAGTCTTTTCAAGCTGGGTGATCTGATCGAGTTTCTGGACTTCGGCTTCCTTCACAGAA
This sequence comes from uncultured bacterium, assembly GCA_964541285.1. Taxonomy (GTDB): domain Bacteria; phylum Omnitrophota; class Omnitrophia; order Omnitrophales; family Aquincolibacteriaceae; genus CAYLPP01. The sequence continues at coordinate 6,313 of CAZIQJ010000032.1, forward strand.
ACCCAGTCGGACAGGCCGCCCAGGATGTCCATTTCAAGCCCGTGTCGGGTAGTCTGCGAACCCGCGTTCTGCTGGAAAGACGAGACGGCCGGCGGCTTCTCGTCATTCTCAAAAGTATACGTCAGTTTGTTGCCGCCGATATTCCAGGAAAACTCAAGCAAAAGCCGGAATTCCTCGCGAAAGCCCGGCGAGTCCGTGTCCTGGAAAAAGGCTTCGGCCAGTTTACCGAAATCAATGGTCAGGTCCAGCTTTGGCATAAACTCAGCGGTGCGGATCTTTTCCTGAATCCTGGCGCTGTCAAGCTTGTAGGAATCCACCTGAAGCTGCGCGCGGTGCTGGTACGCAAGGTCCACCAGATCCGCAAGGGAATCCGAAGGATTTTCCCCATCAAGTTCATAGGAAGCTTCGCTCGGAACCTGGCTGTCATTTTCAGCGGCCGCGCCCGGTTTCTTTTTCACAACAAGCTTGTTGATGTCGTACATGCGCTCAATCTCGATTCCTTCCTGGATGTCCAGGTTCAGGTAGCGCTGGAGATCCAGCTTGGCCAGCTCCAGTTCCTGTTTCGAAGTCTCATGATCGTACTGCGTCAAACTGAAAAGCGATTCCGCGTTCAGGTTTTCAATTTCGGAAATCAGCTGTTCCTTGTATTTTTTCTTCGAAAGCTCGCGGTAACGCGTCAGGACCTTAAGAACACTCTCCTGATATTTTACCACCTCGAGCGCCCGGTGGTATTCCACGTAGGCGGCCGTGACTTCATTGACCAGGTCCTCAACAGTCGAGGTGTATTCTTTCCGCGCGACTTCAAGCCCGCCTTTTTCCTGCAAAAGAGTGTTCCAGAGGCTGCCGCCGTGGAAAATAGGCTGATTCACGCTGAATTTATAATTGCGTGAATTGAACGGGGTGGCGGAAAGAGAACCCCGCTTGATCGTGGTTTCAAAAGTGACTTCAGGGCCCAGGCCGCGGATGGCCGCAATAATCTTTCTCTTCGCCAGGATAATTCTTTCACGGGCCGCCATGGCCGGCGTGTAGACGCTGACCGCGCGCTTCAGCACCTGGTCCAGGTTTTTGCTGCCTCCCTGAGAAAACCTTTCGCGGGCGCGGATTTTTTCCGGGCTGATGGACTGCCGGATCGCGGACTTGCTCAGATAAGGCATTTTGCGCGCACGGTCTTCACGGAGCGTGCGGACCTTGTCCTTGATCGCGTCCTCGCTGAGCGTAATGCGCGGTTCGTAAACTTTTTTCTCTTCGGTGAAGGCCTGCTTAAGGTTTTCCTTTGGAACCGCGAGTTCTTTTGTGGAAGCGGTTTTGGAAGCGCCGGACTTTCCGTTTTCAGAAACTTCCACGGACTCTTTCGGCCGGACAGAAGAAGATTCCGCGGGCGCGGCATGCAGCGGCCCGGAAAGCAGGGTCAGCAGGCAGACCCATCCCCCTGTTTTTAAAATCGCTTTTAACTCAAGTCGTGTCATCATTTTCCCTGGGTATTACTTCCTATAAGATATCGGCCGCCGGGCAGCTTCTCTTGATCCGGCAAAAGAAGGCGCCGTAACCATTAAAAGAACCGACTCTTTTTCAAGCATGTTCTGCACGGAATGCTTGAGCGATCCGTTAAAAAAAACGTTTTCCCCCTCCTTAAGGGGGATTTTCCGGCCTTCAACCGTAACTTCCACCCGGCCTATCAGAATCGACAGAAACAGCGGGAAGGGGTGCTTCATTAATGAGTCTTCCCACCGCTTGCGGCTGGAAAGGATGATTTTACCGCAAAAGAAATCCTGAACAAAGGGTGTAAAAGAAACAACCTTGATGCCCGCGGGCGGGAAATCCAGCTGAAAAAAGCCTTTCTGGGTGCCGGTAAAGAAATGATGGGGTTCTTCCATTTCAGCCCGCTTGAACAAATCGCTGACCTGAAGCTGGAGTCCTTTGGCCACGGCCTGGAGGGTCTTGATGGAAGGATTGCGGATCCTTCCCTTCTCCAGGGCCGTCAGAGTGCGCGGATCCAGGCCTGACCGGCGGCAAAGCTCAGCGCCGCTCAGCTTCCGCTCATGACGCAGCAGGCGGATGACACTATGAATCGCCAGCGGATGCGGATTGATATGGCCCGGAAGGCCCAGGGCCTCGTAAATGGATTTTTTCTTTTTCATCAAGCCAGCTTGACCTTTCCCAGCACAAAACGCCGTTCCTGGTCTTCGTTCCTGAAAAACCAGTGCAGTTTTCCCTGGCTGCGGTCCTGGTCCGCATCGTGGACCGCAACCGAAAACCCCAGAGTCTTCCCCTGCTCGGGCTTAATCCCCAGGTACTCCCATAAAATCGCGCCTTCTATAAGGTAGCCGCCGCCGTCGGTAAAACCTGCCGCGGCCGCCATGCCCTGCTCGACCGGGTCATGATTGCGGCCGAACCAGGACCAGGCCGTGATTTCAGAAGCCCCGGGAACAGGCCGGAAGCCGATCTGAAAATCTTCTTCCCGTTCCCAAAAAAGCCCGTTGGAATCAGGGTCCACGTAAAACTCAACGATATCATCCTGCCAGATGTTTTTGCCGGTGCGCTTCGCAACAAGGCTATCATCCGTAACTTTGACGTAAAAGTAAAGCGCCTGTTTATCCCAGGCCAGGCGGATTTCCGCGCCCAGATCCTTGTCCCCGTCAAAATTGCCGGACTCACGGCTGGAAAGATCAAGCTTCAGGGACTTGCCATGCGGCCAGTCTTTCAAAAACCCGTCCACATGAATACCTGAAGCCAGCGGAGCCGCTTCATATTCAGGAGGTTCAGGCCAGGAAATTTCCATTTGCCCGGACTTGAAGCCCGCGTCTTTCATGGCCTGCTGGAGCGGCTGGTTTTTGCTCATGACATTCCAGATCATTTCCGTCCTGTAATTTTCAATCATCAAAAGGATAGTGCCCTGGTCAATGGCAATGACTTCCGTATCCATCCATTTCTTGTCCAGGTTGAAAGCGTCCGCGAATCCGTAGCGGCCCCAGACCTTGTCCACGTTTTCATAAAAATTCCGGGCACAGGCAATGGACTCCTGCGGAGTGAAAACAATAGAGCCAATGCATCCGGTGGGCGCCAGGGTGCCGTCATGAAGCGACCAGCCCGGAGGCGCGCCGTAAGCGCGGTAGCCGCCCGGGCCGTCAGAAGCAGTCAGGCCCCAGGAATTTTCTCCGTAACTTTTAAAACGCGCGGACTGGTCAATGCAGAAAGCGCGGTTGGCCAGTGTGGCTTCAATAGAATTCCGGAAGTAGTCGGCATAATCATCATGCTTGTTGCGGAAATCAACCCAGATATGCGAGTACTGGTGCGTGAAAAGCGGAGGATGCTGGATCATGCGGTAACCGCCGTAACTTCCCTTCGGCCGGAGAATGGCGTGCCAGCTGTCCGCAGGAACCGGGTGTGTGGGCGAGCCGATGGCCAGAAGGTACATGATCATGGATTCATTGTAGGTGTCCCAGCGGCCCCTCTCAAAACCCGCTTCGGGCGACCATGCCATGGCAAAAGTTTTTCCGCCGTGCAGCATCCACGGCCAGTCCACGCGCTCATAGATTTTCCGGGCCAGATCACGGATTTCCGGGTCATCATAATATTCCGCGGCAAAAAGCGCGCCGGCCAGAAAAAGCGCGGTATCGATGGGCGAGAGTTCGGAGCTGGAAGCCCTGCGCCCGGACTCCATGTCCATGAAGTGATAAAAAAATCCGTGTTCCTGCGGGGCTTCATTCAAAAAAAACCGGAGCGTCACCAGCGTCATGTTTTTCGCGGTGCCGTAATCTATCCAGTTACGCGAAACACCCACGGGATATGCCGTCAGCGCGTAACCCACGGCCGCGATGCTGGCCGGAGCATTGGAGCCCTGGCTGATATTGGAAGCGCGGTCGCGCACAAGTCCGGTGGCGGGATTTCTTTCAAAAACAAAATACTCAAAACTTTTGCGCTGAATCAGGTCGAGGAGCTCTTCATCAGAAAGAGATTCTTTGGCAGATGCCGGCAAAACTAACGAAAGAGATATGCAAAGGCTTAAAATAAAAGCCAGAGAAATACCACGCTTTTTAGAGTTCATAGGGGCTCTATTTTACGCCAGGACATGCGGGCGGCGTAGTCCTTTTTTAATCCGGAAAACACTCCGAAACCTTGGCCTCAATGTCGGCCAGCCTTACGGGTTTGGCCAGATAATGCTCGCAGCCAAGCTCCTTGGCTTTGGCCACCATGGTTTCTTCCTTCACGCCGCTCATAATAATAACTTTCTGCTCCGGCTTTTTCGATTTGACCCGCCTCAAAAATTCCAGGCCGATCATTTTAGGCATCATCATGTCGCAGACAATGAGGTCAAAGCTTTGTTTTTCAAAAAGCTCCAGACCTTCCATGCCGTCCCCGGCAATGGACACGTCAAAATCGCGGTCCTCGAAATAATCTTTGAGAAAGCCCCGGATTTCGATCTCGTCATCGACCAGAAGAAGTTTTTTGGGCATGCGACCTCTTGGGTTGGGCCTTTCGGGGAGAAAAGGCCGGTTGCCGTGATTCCAGTAAAAGAATAGCCTGAATCCCCTGTCTTTGCCAGCTTTACGGAAAACTCCGCCTTCCGGGGCCGGGAAAAGCTGTGGCATAATTAATGTATGAGACGCGCTCTCTTCATTATATGCCTGCTCGTGATCTCGCCCGGACTCGCGCGCGCCGGCGAAAGCGGGCTCACGGCCGGAGCCGCCAAAGCTGAAATCACGCCGGAAACCGGTGCCCCCCTGGGCGGTTTCGGCAAAAGGCACGGCAAAGCCTCGAGAGGCATGCATGACCCGCTTTACGCGCGCTCCATCGCTGTCTCAAGAAACGGCCATGCCTTTGTTTTTCTTTCGCTCGACCTGGTGCTGGTGGACGCCGAACTGCGCTCCGAAATCATGAAAAAAATCAGCAGGGAAATCCCGCTGGCCGAAGAACAGGTTTTAATCACCGCGACCCACACGCATTCCGGCGCCGGCGCTTATGGAGGCAGGCTCTGGCAAAAGTTCATTCTTGGGAAAAAAAGAAAAAGCGTTTTTGAAAAAATCACGGGCGGCGCGGCACAGGCCGTTCTGGAGAGTCTGCGGTCCCAAAACCCGTGACAGCGGAATACGCGGAAACAGACCTGGACGGGCTTGTCGAAAACCGCATGGATGAAAAACTGAATTATCCCCGCACGCTCAAAGTCCTGCGCTTTCAGAATGATTCCGGGAAAACCGAAGCTTCCCTTATTTTCATGGCTGCGCATGCCACGATTCTCCCCGCATCCAACCTTCTTTTTTCAGCGGATTTTCCTGGCGCGCTCTGTGATGAGGTTGAGAAAAAAACAGGCGGCACAGCTCTCTTCATCAATGGAGCGGCCGCGGACCTGAGGCCCCATACGCCGCCGGAAGAAGACCGTTTTGAGCGCATGAAACAATACAGCGCGTCGGCAGCTGAAAAGTGGAGCTCTCTGGAATTCACTCCCGCAGCCATGGACAGCGGGTGGTCTTCGGTTTTCGAAAAAACAAAACTTCCAGCCGTTAAAATCCGGGCCGCGCGCATGCGGGTCCCGGGAATTTTCGGGGGCAGGGTTTTTCCGCGCCACAGTTTCTTCCAGGCCATTCGAATGGGAAACTTCATGGTTTTTTCCATTCCGGGCGAGCTGGACTCGGAAACCGGCTTTGACCTTGAGGAGCATGTGCGGGCACGAG
>CAZIQJ010000032.1:11991-13893 GCA_964541285.1 uncultured bacterium
GCGGGTTATGCGAATGATTATATCGCTTACATTGTTTCCCGCCGCTATTACCGCGACCTGAGTCAGTATGAAAGCCAGGTCAGTTTTTACGGTTCCAGGATGCCGTGGTTTGTGCAGCAAAAAGCCGCGGACCTTGCCGAACAGCTTTTAAGCGCGGAGGAAATCAAAAAAATACGCCCGGAAGGAAAACGCGCGGATCACGAAGGACTGCCGGTGGTCAAAATCCGGGGCGATGCCTATCACCTGGGCTTTGAAGAAGGCCGGCTGCTCAGGCCGGAAATCCAGGCGGCATCGCGCAGGATTTTCGCTTACTTCCGCTCCAAGCTCCCCGTTCCGCTGGCCAATCAGCTCCTGATCAACGCGTATCTGGACCGCGCCTGGAAAAAAATGGAGCCTTATGTTTCCTACTCGGAATACCTGCAGATCAAGGGCCTGGCTGAAGGTTCCGGCGTTTCCTTTAAAACCATGAAGCGCCTTCATGCCCTGCCGGAAATTTATCCCTCCCTTTGCACAAACGGCGCCTACTGGGGTAAAGCCACTGAAAACGGGCGCATGATCGCTGTACGCAATCTCGACTGGGACCGGGAAATCGGCATTCATAATGACGCGGCCGTGAAATGGCTGGAAACTCCGGGCAAAAAATCTTTTGCCAATATCGGCTACGCGGGGTTCAGCGGCGTGCTTTCCGGCATGAATGAAAATGGAATTTCAGTGGGACAGATCGGCGCGGAGTCGAAAGATGAAACCATCAAAGGCTCTCCAATGCCCTTTCTGCTGAAAAGAATCCTGGAACGCTCGGCCGTTCTTGACGACGCGCGCGCGGAACTGGAGAGAAGCTCGCGCACGCGCGGCTATAACTATGTGATTGCCAGCGCGCTGGAAAACAGGGCGTTCGCGGCCGAGACCACGCGCAAGCGTCTGGCCTTTTTCAGCGACATGGACGAACATGAAAAAGCGGAATATGCGTTTAAAATTAAAAACGCTGTTTTTCGCGGCGACCCCGCGCTGGATCCGGACATCCGGAACCTTCAAAAAGCTTCGGGAGGAGAGCCTGGGAAACCCGGCCTTGAACCGCCCGCGGGAAGCGCTTATGAAATCCGCTATTTGAAGCATGGAAAACTGGTGCAGGAAAATTATGGAAAAATCACGGAGGAAACCGCCCGGCATATCGCCCTTGAAATCGCGCCCGGCTCCAATATCCAGAGCGTGATTTACGCTTTTCCGGAATTCGAGGTTGCCAACGCGCGCGGAAAACTCAGGGCCGCGGAAACGGAGTACCGGAAGTTTAATCTCGATGACCTTCGAAAGTGACTACTGTTTCCTTTTCCGCAAATGCCATTTGAAAGCCAGGCCGGACTGGATCTGAAGGTAGGGAAAAACCACCACTCCCCCGTAATGCCCGAAAGGCAGGATCCGCAATTTGGGTTTGCCCATGGCCTTCCACAGCTGAAAAGTCCTGTCCGCGCCCACGACACGGTCAAAAAGCGCGGCGTAAATCTGGACTTTTTCACGGGGCACGTGGGAAGCCACAAGCAGCGGATCGGTCTTGATCACGGCTTTCAGGTCCGCGCGTACTTTTTCGACAGACCAGCCGTAATGTTCACGCGCGTAGCGGATAAGTTTGGTCACGGCCGCGTCCGGACATTCCGCGATGACATCGCCCAGTGAACCAGCGGGCATGGCCAGCACATGGTAGCGGATGCGCGGCTCCACGGCCGCAAGCACCGCGTGCAGGATGGCGCCGTAACTGACGCCAAAAGCGCCGATGCGGTCAGGGTCCACTTCCGGCTGGACGGAAAGCCAGTCCACGGCCTGGCGCAGGCGCATGACGGAAATCCTCATATAATCCTCAAACTGGTTCATGTCCTGGCCGCGCGCTTCGTCCCAGAAAAGGCGCTTGCG
>CAZIQJ010000033.1:0-13822 GCA_964541285.1 uncultured bacterium
AAGACGATATCCTGATCATTGAAAAAGCGCGCGGTGTCTGGCTTGAAGACACGGACGGAAAAAAATATCTCGACGGCGTTTCCTCGCTTTGGTGCAACGTTCACGGGCATCAGGTCCCTGAAATCGACCGCGCTATCCGCGGCCAGCTTCAAAAAGTCGCGCATTCCACCTTTTTGGGGCTTTCAAACGTTCCTGCCATTGAGCTTTCAGAAGAATTGATCAAGATCGCGCCTAAAGGTTTGAGCCGCGTTTTTTATTCCGACTCAGGTTCGGAAGCGGTTGAAATCGCGTTGAAAATGGCGTTTCAGTACTGGCGCCAGTCCGGGCATCCGGAAAAAAAGAAGTTTATCAAGATGACGAATTCTTACCACGGCGATACCCTGGGTTCGGTCAGCGTGGGCGGAATCAGTCTTTTTCATGAAATCTATCATCCGCTGCTTTTTCATAGTTTTTCCGCGCCTTCGCCCTATGTTTACCGCTGGCCGGGCGGGGGAAGCGCCGGAGAGGTGCTGGAAAAAGCGCTGGCCGCGCTTGAGGATGTTTTAAAGAAGCATCACCGCCAGACAGCGGCCTTTGTCATGGAGCCTGTCATGCAGGGCGCGGCGGGCATGATTGACCAGCCCCGGGGCTATATTTCACGTGCAAGGCAGCTGACAAAAAAGTATAATGTGCTCCTCATTTTTGACGAAGTCGCGACCGGCTTCGGGCGCACCGGAACCATGTTCGCGTCGCAGAGCGAAAATGTCTGCCCCGATCTTATGGCCGCCGCGAAAGGCATCACGGGAGGCTATCTTCCCCTTGCCGTGACTTACGCGACTGAAAAAATTTACCGGGCGTTTCTCGGCGCCTACGAAGAGCTGAAAACATTTTTCCACGGGCACACCTACACGGCCAATCCCCTGGCGTGCAGCGCGGCGCTCGCAAGTCTGGAACTCTTTAAAAAGAAGAAGGTCCTGGAAAAGCTGCGGCCCAAGATAAGGCTGATGGCCCGCAGGCTTGATGATTTCAAGGCTCTTCCGATTACAGGCGATGTGCGGCAGAAGGGTTTTATGGCCGGCATTGAGCTGGTGCGCGACAAGCGCACGCGCAGGCCTTTTGACTGGAAAGAAAAGATCGGCGTGAGGGTCATTGAAAAGGCCCGTAAAAAAGGCGCGATCCTGAGGCCGCTTGGACCGGTCGTGGTTTTGATGCCGCCGCTGGGAATTTCAGTTCAGGAATTGTCGCGGCTGCTCGATATCACATACGAAGCGGTCAGGGAAGTTTCTCTGGAGGTTTTTAAAAAGTGAAAGCCGGAATTTTTATTACGGGAACGGACACGGGCGTGGGCAAGACCATTGTGTCCGCCGGTCTGGCGCTGGCGCTTCGCGCCCGCGGCATGAAGGTCGGGGTCATGAAACCCGTGGCCACGGGCTGTTACGGCCCGGACAACCGCCTGATTTCCCAGGACGCGGTCTACCTGCTTGAAGCCGGAGAAAATGAATACCCCTCCCTGACGTCTCCTTCGCGTTACCGAAACCCTCTGGCGCCCAGCGTGGCCGCGGTTCTTGAAAAGCGGGAAGTCGACATCAAGAACATCATTCATTCTTATAAAGAACTGCAGAAGCATTATGACTTCATGATTGTGGAAGGCGTTGGGGGACTCATGGTGCCCATCCGCCAGAACTATTATGTGGCCAACCTGATCCGGGAGTTCAAACTTCCGATCGTGATTGTGTCACGGCCGACGCTCGGCACCATCAACCATACCTTGCTTACGATTGACGCAGCCCTGATCCGCGGTTTTGAAATGCGCGGCGTTATTTTCAACCGCATGCCGGTTGTCAATTACACGGCCGCTGAAATCACCAATCCCAAGGTCGTCCAGGACCTTTCGGGCATTCCCGTGCTGGGAAGCCTCCCTGAAATGGATGACGTGGATGTGGACGCCTGCAAGTTCGGCCGCCTCCGCGAAGTGATTGAAGAGAGGATTCAGATCGACAAGATTCTCGGCAATCTGGCCCTGGTCTGACAAAACTCACCATGAAAAAACAGAAAATCCTTGTCGCAATGAGCGGGGGTGTCGACAGCTCGGTCGCCGCGGCTTTTTTAAAAGAGCAGGGCCATGAGGTCGCTGGCGCCACGATCCGCACATGGGCCTCGGAAACCTGCGCGGACCTGAACACGCGCGCCTGCTGCGGGCTTTCGGGCGTGGAAGACGCGCGCGAAGTGGCGGAGTCGCTCCAGATTCCATACTGGGTCTTTAATTTCGAAAAAGATTTCAAAAAGCATGTGGTGGATTATTTTGCAGCGGAATACATCAAGGGCCGCACTCCCAACCCGTGCGTGGCGTGCAATGAACACATCAAGTTCCGGCTTTTTCTGCAGCGCGCGCGCGAACTCGGCTTTGACGCCATTGCCACCGGGCACTACGCCCAGCTCGGGCAGGATGAAAAAACCGGCGAAGTGCTTTTACGCGAGGGCGTGGATGATTCCAAAGACCAGTCCTATGTCCTGTTTCCGCTGGACCGGGACGTGCTGACGCACCTTTATCTGCCTATTGGCGGCTACACCAAGGCGGAAATCCGAGCCAAGGCCGCGGCCATGAACCTGGGCCGCGTTGCGGCAAAACCCGATTCGCAGGAAATCTGTTTTATTCCCAGCAATGACTACGCAGCTTTTTTGCGCCGCGAATACAAGGATGCGGCGCCTAAAAAAGGTGTTATCCGCACGCGCTCAGGAGAAATTGTCGGTGAACACGAAGGCTATTTCAATTACACGCGCGGGCAGCGCCGCGGCCTGGGCGGAGGATTTCCAGAAAGGATGTACGTCATTGAGACGCTTCCTGAAACCAATGAAGTTATTGTGGGCGCCAAGGAAGAAGTTTTCGGCCTTCGCTGCATGGTCGGCCGCATGAACTGGATGTCGCGGCCCGCGGCCGGTCCTTTTTCCGCGCATGTCAAAATCCGTTCTCAGCACAAGAAAGCTCCGGCAAGGATCCAGGTCCTGGAAACCGGAAGCGTTGAAGTCGAGTTTGAAGAACCTCAGGACGCGATCACTCCCGGCCAGGGCGCTGTTGTTTATGAAGGCTCCCGGGTTTTGGGAGGAGGCTGGATCGACCGCGTTTCATAAAGCGGAAGGCCGCGCGCCTTTCTGCCGGAGTCTTCGTGAAACTTTTAAATCTCGAAGGTAAGAAGGAACAGTTTTTTCTCGCCTGGACCATTCAGCGGCCCGCGCCGCCCCCAAAAGTCATCATTTCCCTTTTTCAGAACGGAACACTTCCTGCCAGACCCTGCGTTGAGGAAGGCGAGCGTGTTTTGACCGGGCAGAAAATCGCGGAACCCTCGAGCGCCCGGGGCACCGCGGTTCACGCCAGCATTTCCGGAAAAGTTTCCCGTATTTTTCAGGCGGCGCACGCGCTGGGCGGAAAAGCCCCGGCTATTGAGATCGTTTCTGACGGCCTGGACGAAAAAGCGCCGGGAACCGGCGTTGAAAATCCGGAGGCTGAAAAAACCCCGAAGGAAAAGCTTTTAAAGATTTTCCGCGAATCCGGCCTGGTGGACATGAGCGCGGCCATGAAGCCTGTTCACGCCGCGCTGACGGAAAAAAATCCCCGGACTCTTGTGCTGAATGCCTGCGAACCCGAACCGTATCTCGCCTCAGATTACGTGCTGATGATGTCCCATCCGGTCGAGATTTTAAAGGGCGCGGAAATCCTGCGGACCGCGGCCGGAGCGGAAAAAATTCTTTTTGTGACCGGTGACGACCAGCGCGAGGGCGCGGAGCTTTTAAAGAGCAAGATTTATTTTTTGAAATGGCAGCACGCGGAAGTCAGAATGCTGCCTGTGGGCTATCCTGACCATGAGCAGGTGCTTTTGAAACGCCTGAAAGAAAACTCAGCCGCGGTTTTGAACCTGGCCACCGCGTTCGCGGCGTATGAAGCCGTATTTTTGCACAAGCCGGTAATCGAAAGGGTTTTGACCGTTGCGGGGGAATGTGTCATCGAGCCGCGGAATGTCTGGGCCAGAAACGGAAGTGAGGCCGCTTTTCTGGTAAAAACCGCCAAGGGTTTTATGCGTGAGCCTAGAAAACTGCTGATCGGCGGCCCGCTTTCCGGCCACGCGCAGACGCGTCTTGAGATTCCGGTCATGAAAGGTTCGAAGTGCATTCTGGCCCTGCCCGCGGAAATCGCAAAACCCGCGGAGGCCGAGGCCTGTGTGCGCTGCGGCAAATGCATTGAAGTCTGTCCCGCGGGCATTTCTCCGGTCATGATTACGCTTGCCGCGGAAAACGATCTGTTTAAAATAGCGGAGGATTACGGGGCTGATTTCTGCATCGACTGCGGAAATTGTTCCTACATTTGTCCGGCCAAAAGGCCGATGACAGAATTAATGCGGTACGCGGCAACTCACGTTTCCTCAAGAAAGGATTTATGAAGCCCAGTCCCTGGTTTTCCGGTTTTGTAGGAGGCGCAGCCCTTGCTTTGGCAGCCATGACAGTCTTGATTCAATATGGAAAGCCCCTGAAGGATGTTCCGCCGCAGGCTTCCGGCAGCGCGAACATTTCAGGAGCTTCTCTTCCCGCGCCCTCGCGCGGTCCCGAAAAAGCGCCTGTGGTCATCATGGATTTTTCCGATTTTCAGTGCCCTTTCTGCAAGCGCGTTCATCCCACCGTTAAAAAAATTCTGGAAAAATATCCGGACAAGGTCCGTTTTATCTTTAAACACTTTCCGCTTTCCGAAACCCCGGGGCAGGGTTCCTTTCTGGTTCACGAGGCCTCAGTCTGCGCGCATGAGCAGGGAAAGTTCTGGGAATTTTTTGACGGAGCCTACGACCTTCCCCGAAAATCCGATGCGGCATCATTAAAAGAGTTTGCTGTGAAAACGGGTTTGGATCCCGCAGCCTTTTCTTCCTGCCTTGAAAGCGGCCGGCCCGCGAAAGTCATTCAGGAAGACCTTGCTGAAGGCCAGGCTTACGGCGTGCAGGGGACTCCGACGTTTTTGATCAACGGCGAAGAACTGGCAGGCGCTTATCCGTACGAAAAATTTGAGGAAATGATCGAAGGGGCTTTGAATCCCAGAGCCAGGCAGGCCGCGGCTCCGCCTCCGCCCGCGGCGCCCGTGGTTTTCAGTGATTTGCAGGGCCGCCCTTCACAGGGTCCGGAAAACGCCAAGGTCACGCTGGTGGAATTCAGCGATTTTCACTGCCCTTTTTGCAGCCAGCTTGAGAGCACGCTGAATGAAGTCCTTAAAGGTTATGAGGGCAAAGTGCGCCGTGTCTGGCGGCATTATCCGCTGGCCATGCATCCGGGTTCTGAGAGGACCCATCAGGCGTCCGAATGCGCGCACGAGCAGGGAAAATTCTGGGAATATCACGACCGGCTTTTTCTTTCCGGCGGCCCGCGCACTGACGAAGGATACATCAGCGCGGCGCAGCAGCTGGGCCTGGATATGCCGAAGTTTCAGGCTTGCCTGAACGGAAGCGCCAGCCTTGAAACTGTCCGCCGCGACGTGAGCCGGGGAAAAGAATCCGGCGTGCGCGGAACCCCCGCGGTTTTCATTAACGGAACACTTTATCCCGGTTCGCGGCCTGCCCAGAATTACAAGCAGGTCATTGATCAGGAACTTTCGGCTCCGTCCAAATAACCCAAAGGAAACCGGAATGGTTTATTCCAAAGGGCCTCATCCGCATATCCGCGTTCCGGGTTCCGTAGGAAGCTTTTACGCCGGTCTCGCCGCCTGTCTCTTTCCCGCCGTAATTTTCCGCCTGGTTCAGCATGGGGCCGGACAGATTTTTCTTCTGGCCTCGGTTTTCCTTGCCTCGTGGCTGGTTTGCTTTATCGAGAGCACGCCCGTTTTTAAAAAAGCGGGAAAACCGCTGCTTTCGGCCTGTGATGTTTTTATGTCAGCGCTGTTTTTTTTATGGCTGCCGCCGCTGGTTTCGCCTGCCGCTTCTTTCGCCGTTTTTGCTCTCACCTTGTTTTTTCTTAAAACCGTTTCGGGTGGATGGGCTCACCAGCCGCTGCATCCGGTTCCAGCCGCTTATCTTTTTCTCTGTGTGCTTTTTCAGGGCGCTGGCACCGCTGTTTTTCCGGAGGCTTCCGCGTCTTTTCCGGCTCTGTCATGGATTGCCTGGATCCTTCCGGCGCTCGCGGGAGTGTTTCTTCTCTTTCGCGGCGCGGTTCCGATGGAAACTACCGCGGTTTTTTTTGGCGTTTCTCTAAGCCTGTCAGGATTGGCAGGCATGGATTTTTCCGCGTTTCGTATCGAGATTGCGGTGCTCGCGGCTTTTTTTGTGATTTCAGACACCACAGTCCTGCCGCTGACCCGTTCCGGCCGCGCATGTTTTGCGTTTATTGCGGCCGCAGTCATGTTGCTGCTGGAGCTTTCGGGGATGTCTGCCGCGGCCGCGGCTTCCGCCGCGGTTCTTCTTTCAAATGCCCTGACTCCCTGGCTGGATTCGGCGTTCCACAGGCCTCAAACCGCGCGGAGCCGTTATGCCTGACAAAAAATCTCCGGCGCTGAATTTGCTCAGGACTGTTTTTTTTATTCTTTACGCGTGCGGCCTGATTTACCTGGCGTATTTTCTGCGCCCAATGGTCATGGAGCGGATCCGCGTCAGGGAAGAGCTGGTCTTGAAAGAAAAACTCAAGGAAGTCCTGCCTGTTTTTGACAACAGGCCATGGAAAGAATCCTTCGAACTCCAGGGCGTGCGCGTTTACCCCGCGCGCCATGAACAGGAAGTCGCTTTTGAGACGCCGTCTTCTGAAATTGTTTCCGAGATTCAGCAGGTCAAGGCCAGCATGCTTTCCGGTTTCGCGCTGAGGGCGGGCGGCGGGGAAGTCCCGCTTTTCTGGATCGCCTTTGATCTTCAGGGAAATATTTCAGGCCTTTCGCTTGCCGCAGAAGGCCTGGCGGGAGACGAAGATTTTTTAAAGTCATTTCTGGGGGCGTCCCCGGAAAGTCTTGAGGCCCGTGATTTTTCCGAAGATGGCCGTATGCAGGCATGGGGCCGGGTCATCCGCAAGGCATCCGTTTTTTTCAGGGACAACAAACCCGAGTTTTTCATGAAGGCCAATGAGGCAGAGGCGGCGCGGTGAAAAAAAGAACCGGGTTTCCGTCTTTTGCCGAAAGTCTTATGCCGCTTCTGCCGGTCCTGCCTTTTCTGACGCGTATTCAGACCGCTGTTCCGGTTCTGGGCTTTGTGTTTGCCGTTTACATGTTTGCGGCAGGGCTCATGCGTCTTGCCGCGCCCATGTTTCCAAAAAAACTGCTGCCGTTTTCATTTTTGCTTGGCGTTCTTTTTCTGGTGACGGCAGGAGTCTGGTTTCTGAGTCTTTCGCCCGTGGTTTTTTTCAGCGTCTGGCTTCTAGGGTTTTCTCCGGTTTCCGGAAAAACAAAAAGCAGGTTTTTTCCTTTTTATCACGGACGGGCGTTTTTCTTTCTGGCCCTGGGACTTTATCTGAGCTTTTGTCAGGAACTTCTGGGAGTGACTTTTGGCCTGGATTTTTTCCGCGGGTTTTCCGGGGCGCTGCTTTTGCTGGCAGTGCCCGCGCTGGTCTGGCCGCGCAGCCGAAAGAGCCGTGGAGCGCTGAAAAGGCCTGCGGGATTTCAGGAGGAGGCGCTTCTTGATTGAGATCATTTCAGGCTCGCTGGCCCTGGCTTTTCTGCTTGCTGCGGCCTCGCCCTTTTCATGGAAGCTGGAAATAAAGCCCCTGGCTGTTGAGACCGGCCTGCTTTTTTTTGCCGCGCTGGTTTGGGCCGCTTTGGCCACGGGCCTTGAGCGCGCGCTTCCGCAGGCGCTGCCCGGAGAAGTTCTTTTGCTGACGGTTCCCGTGATGTATGCCGCGATGAGGCGGGTGAAAAAGCCCGACCTTTTTTTTATCATTGCGGGAGGGCTCGTGTTTCTGATTTTCAAAAAAACTTCCGCTTTTGAACGTCTCACAGCGGCAGCCACGGCTTTCGCCTCTTTCTTTGTTTTCAGAATCCTTCTTTCGGGAGTGCGGCACAAAACATTTTTCTTCCGGCCCGCGGCCTTTTTTTACGGGTTTCCTCTTTTTCTGGTCCATGCGTTCTGGGTTTCGCTTCTCCTGCTGGCGCTTCCAGCCCTGACGCGGCTGTCTTTCCAGCCTTTTTGAGTTTTAAAGTTCCCGGCTCTCCAGGCCGTTAGTTTTTAATACGCCACAGCGCATGCTATACTTCGAACAGGAGCCTTCATGAGCATTGAAGCCATATTAAATTACGCGATTGAGAAGGAAGCGTCCGACATTCATCTTTCCGTAGGCCGGCCGCGCTCCATACGCCTTCACGGCTCCATCGTTTCGATCGACGACAAGCTGCTGACCGCGCAGGAAACCGAAGAGCTCGCGCGGGAAATCACCACCGAGGAACAGCGCAAGAAGATCGAGGAAGTCGGCGGCATTGATTTTGGTTTTTCTTTCAGCGACAAGGCGCGCTTCCGCGTTTCCTGTTTCAAACAGAAGGGCTCTTATGCCATGGTCCTTCGCCAGCTGCCCTATAAATTTTACGGCTTTGACCAGATCGGACTTCCTTCCCAGCACATCGTGGAACTTTTAAGCCGCCCCCGCGGATTGATTCTGGTGACCGGCCCCACAGGCTCCGGTAAAACCACCACGCTCGCGACCATGCTGAATTACATCAACGAAAACTTTCAGAAGCATATTGTGACCGCGGAAGACCCGATCGAATTTCTGCACCCCCATAAAAAATCGATTATGACCCAGCGTGAAGTCGGAGAAGACGTGCCCAGCTTTTCAGACGCGGTCATCAAGGCCCTGCGCCAGGACCCGGACGTTATTCTGATCGGTGAAATGCGCGACCTTGGCACCATGGAGTCCGCCATCCGCGCCGCGGAAACCGGCCATCTTGTTTTTTCCACTTTGCATACCACGGGTGCGGCCCGCACCGTGGACCGTATTATTGACGTTTTTCCGGCCCATCAGCAGACCCAGATCCGTATCCAGCTGGCTTCAACCCTGGTGGCGGTGGTTTCCCAGACTTTGCTTCCCCGTATTGATGGAAAGGGCGGCCGTGTCTGCGCTTTTGAGCTGATGATCGCGACCCCGGCCATCCGCAATCTGATCCGGGAAGGCAAGACCTACCAGGTGGTGTCTGAAATTCAGACCGGAACCCGCTTTGGAATGCGCGCTCTGGACGACCATTTAAAAGAGCTATATCAAACTGGCGTCATAAGTTATGACTCCATGATCGAGGTAGCCCAGGACCCCAAGGAGCTGGCAGAACGGGTCCTGAAAGCCGCCCCCTCCAAGCCGGCAGGGGCAGGCCCCATTAAAAAATAGCCCTTGACCCTCTCTGGGGGGGTGGGGTATTCTACGGGCCACGGAGAGATATCCAGTCTTAGTCTTAAGCCCGCTCGGCTAGTCTAAATCCCTAAAATCCAAGAGGTTAGTTCGTTTAATCTGTTTTTTCCTTCTAATTCCTGAATCATGTTTGTGCCTGCTCGTTTATGAAATCCGTTAAAAAGTCGTCCCCGGCGAAGCTTTACCTCTTCGATGGGAGTGCTTTTATATACCGGGCCTACTACGCCATACGGAACCTTTCGAACTCCAAGGGCGAGGCAACCAACGCGATTTATGGATTTGTGACCATGATCAGGAAGCTGATCGCGGACGGCAAACCGGATTACATGGCCATGTGTTTTGACCGGCCGGAGCCGACCTTTCGTCATAAAAAATTTGACGGCTACAAGGCGCACCGCAAGCCCATGCCGGAAGATCTGGTGCCGCAGATTGAGCCGATCAAGGAATTCTGCAGGCTGACGCGGCTGGC
This sequence comes from uncultured bacterium, assembly GCA_964541285.1. Classification (GTDB taxonomy): domain Bacteria; phylum Omnitrophota; class Omnitrophia; order Omnitrophales; family Aquincolibacteriaceae; genus CAYLPP01. The sequence continues at coordinate 9,785 of CAZIQJ010000033.1, forward strand.
CTGTTTTGAAAAACCCGGATATGAAGCCGATGACATCATCGGGACCCTGGCGCGCAGAGGCGAGGCCGAGGGCATGGATGTTTATATCGTGACCGGCGATAAAGACATGATGCAGCTGGTGAACGACAAAATTAAAATTTTGAATCCGGCCAAGGAAACCATTTACGACCGGGAAGGCGTCAAAAGCCGTTTTGACGGCCTGGGTCCGGAAAAAGTCGTGGAGATCATGGCCCTCATGGGAGATGCTTCCGACAATATTCCCGGGGTTCCGGGCATCGGTGAAAAAACCGCGATCAAGCTGATTCATCAGTTCGGCACGGTTGAGAACCTGATTCGCGATACTGAAAAGATCAGTTCAAAGTCCCAGCGGGCGCTGATCGCGGACCACCGCAAGGAACTTGAGATGTCGCGGCATCTGGTCACGATTGACGCGGATGTTCCGCTTGATTTTAAATGGCAGGATCTGGAGCCGAAAGACCCGGACCAGGAAAAGCTGCTGGGATTTTATCAGCGCTACGAGTTCCGGGGTTTGGCGAAAACTTCAGCGCCGGCAGGCGAACAGCACTCCGCGAAAAGAAAGTATCAGTTCGTGGGCACAAGCAAAGAGCTGGAGCAGCTGGCCGCGAAACTTGAGAAGGCCGGGGCTTTCAGCTTTGACACGGAAACAACGTCGGAAGACCCCATGCGCGCGCATCTGGTGGGCATGAGTTTTTCCTGCGAGCCTTACGAGGCTTTTTACGTTCCGGTTGCCAGCGCGAAGCATGGCGGAACCGGGCTTCCCGAAGAGGAAGTCCTTAAAACGCTCCGCCACCTGCTTGAGCATGAAAAGTTTAAAAAATACGGACAGAACGCGAAGTACGACAGCATTGTTTTAAAGCGCGCGGGCGTGACGGTGCGGGGCATTGTGTTTGACACCATGATCGCAAGTTATCTGGTGAATCCCGCAAAGAGAAACCACAACCTTGATGATATCAGCCTGGAATTCATCGGGGTCAGCAAGATCACGACGGAGTCGCTGATTGGCTCGGGCAAGGGTCAGATCAGCATGGCGGAAGTTCCCGCCGAAAAAATTACGGAATACGCCTGCGAAGACGCGGACTGCGTTTTCCGGCTGGTTGAAGTGCTGAAAGAGCGTTTGAAAAAAGACGGGCTTGAAGAGCTCTTTGAAAAAACGGAGATGCCGCTTTCCGAGGTGCTCGGAAAGATCGAAATGAACGGCGTGTATCTGGACGTCAAGCTTTTGAAAAAGCTCTCCGACGAAGCCGGTGAGGAGCTGGAAAAGCTGACAAAGGAAATCTACAAGCTGGCGGGCGAGGAGTTCAACATCAATTCCACCAAACAGCTTGCGGAAATTCTTTTCACCAAACTGCGTCTGCCGCCGGTCAGCAAGACCAAGACCGGATATTCCACAGACGTTTCAGTTCTGGAAAAGCTGGCGGATTCGCACGAGCTGCCGAAAAAGCTGCTGGATTACCGCGAGAGAAACAAGCTGAAGTCGACTTATCTGGACGCTCTGCCGGAAATGATTAATCCGGAAACGGGCCTGGTGCATACGTCTTATCATCAGACAGTTACGGCCACGGGCCGGCTTTCAAGCTCAGACCCGAACCTGCAGAATATTCCGATCAAGACCGAGGCGGGCCGGAAGATCCGCAAGGCTTTTGTGCCGCGGCCCTCAAAGTCCGGCGACAGGAAAATCCTGTCCGCGGATTATTCGCAGATCGAGCTTCGCATCCTGGCGCACCTGACAGGCGACAAAAATCTGACCGAAGCGTTCAAGGAAGACCGCGATATTCACAAGTTCACGGCCACGCTGCTTTACGGCGTGAAAGAAAAAGACGTGACGCGCGAAATGCGCCACGCGGCCAAGACCATCAATTTTAGTGTTATTTACGGCAAGACCGCTTTTGGCCTGGCCCAGGAACTGGGCATGGCGGTGCACGAAGCGGACACGTTTATCAAAAATTATTTTGAGCGGTACAAGGCAGTTAAGGATTATCTGGACGGCCAGAAAGAAACGGCGCGCAAGACCGGTTACCTGACTACGATTCTGGGCCGCCGCTCGTATTTTCCGGAGATTAATTCGAAAAACGCGCAGATCCGTCAGTTCGCGGAACGCGCGGCCATCAACGCGCCGATTCAGGGCTCAGCCGCGGATTTGATCAAGCTGGCCATGATCAATATCCAGAGGCGGATGGAAAAAGAAAAATTTGAAAGCTGCATGACCATGCAGGTGCACGACGAACTTGTGTTTGATATGACTCACGGCGAGAGCAAGACGCTTCCCGGGCTTGTGCGTTCGGAAATGGAAGAAGCTTACCCGCTTCGCGTTCCTCTTCGCGTGGACGTTTTTACCGGGGATTCCTGGTACAAGGACTGAATGAAAAAAATGGTGATAGGACTTACCGGCGGCTTCGGCACCGGTAAAAGCACGGTGGCGGGCCTGTTTCAGGAACTTGGGGCCTGCGTGGTGGACGCTGACAGGCTGGCGCATGAAGCCCTGCTTGCGGAAAGCCCGGTGGCCGCTGAAATTTTAAAACTTGTCCCGGACGCAGACCCCGGGGGTGCGTCCGAACTTGACCGCAAAAAGATCGCGAAAGCGGTTTTTGAAGATGCGGCCAAGAGAAAAAAACTGGAAGCTTTGATCCATCCCTATGTTTTTGAAAGGATGGAAGAGGAAATCGCGGACGCACGGGAGCGGGTCGTTGTAGTGGAAGTGCCGCTGCTTTTTGAGACCGGGTTCGATAAACGCTGCGACCGCACGGTCACGGTTATTGCGCCCGGCGCTGCGGCCGTGGAACGTTTGAAGCAGAAAGGTTTTTCAGCGCGCGAGATTGAGGAAAGGCAGAAAGCCCAGCTGTCCCTCGAGGAAAAGCGCGCGAAGTCGGATTGGGCAGTTGATAATGCCGGAAGTTTTGAAAACACAAGAAATGAAGTCAAAAAAATCTGGAATGAAATTCAGAAAGAATTGAAAAAAGGAGAGGAATCATAAATGCCAAGAGAAAAAGAGAAGGAAAGAGAAAGGTCGCATAACAGAAAACCCGAGGCCCCTCGTCAGGCGCCTCCTCCGCAGATGGATGAGCCGGAAGCCAATATTCCGGTTGCCAAGCCCGGGGAAAAAATGTTTGACGTGGTCAGTCTGAAGCGCATGAAAATCAATGAGCTTCATGATCTGGCCCGCAAATTCGACATCGGCCCTACGGCCGGCGTCAAGAAGCAGGACGTTATTTTCAAGATCCTGCAGAGCCAGGCCGAACGTTCCGGGCTGATGTACGGGGAAGGCGTGCTTGAAATACTGCAGGATGGTTTTGGTTTCCTGCGTTCCCCGAACTACAATTACCTGCCGTCGCCGGACGATATTTACGTTTCTCCGAGCCAGATCCGGCGGTTTAACCTCCGCACCGGTGACAACATCAGCGGCCAGATCCGTTCGCCCAAGGAAGGCGAGCGTTATTTCGCGCTGCTGAAAGTTGAAGCCGTGAATTTCGAGGATCCGGAAGCCATCAAGTCGAAAATTCCTTTCGACAACCTGACGCCTCTGTATCCTGAAAAGCGCATTCTGCTTGAGACCGACCACAAGGAAGTTTCCATGCGCGTCATGGACCTTCTGACGCCGATCGGTTTCGGCCAGCGCGGTCTCATCGTGGCGCCGCCTTATTCCGGCAAAACGATCCTGCTGCAGAAAATCGCCAACAGCATCACCACGAACAATCCTGACACGTACCTGATCGTGCTTCTGATCGACGAACGTCCTGAAGAAGTCACGGACATGCAGCGCTCCGTGAAAGGCGAGGTCATTTCCTCGACTTTCGACGAACCCGCGGAACGCCATGTGCAGGTCGCTGAAATCGTGCTTGAAAAAGCCAAGCGCCTGGTGGAACACCGCCGCGACGTTGTGATCCTGCTCGACTCGATCACGCGTCTTGCGCGCGCGTACAACACCGTGGTTACGCATTCCGGAAAAATTCTTTCCGGCGGCGTGGACTCAAGTGCGCTTCACAAGCCCAAACCTATCTTCGGCGCCGCCCGTAATATTGA
>CAZIQJ010000034.1:0-8795 GCA_964541285.1 uncultured bacterium
AGCTGGCTGTTGCTTTTCGCCAGCAGCAGAGAGAGACAGACGAAACCGGCGCCGACGGAGACTGGATGGATAAAAAATCCGAAGCGCTGAACGGGCAGAGCCTTCGGGATTTCTTCCGGAAAATCATCCTGAATCCTGATTTCGCGCGGGAATACCTCTCTCTTTACGGAACGCCCCGGCAGTACATTCAGCTGATGGCCATGGCTCAGAAAGGCGGGCCCGGGATTGCCCTGGAATCCGTGGTGGAAAAGCGCCAAGTTAATGTGGACGGTGTGATCCAGGGTGAAAAGGTTACGGGCCTTCCGCGGATTGATCTTGAAAGCCTGATACGTTCCATTGTTTCTCCCATTGAACATTCGCCCTCAATTCTTGCCTTGAAGCTGAATTATCTGGTTCCTGAACTCAATGACGGGACCGCTGTTTCGATCAGGGTGGAAGTCAAAACCAATCCTGCGGATGCCTCATCGAAGGTCTATGAAAAGAACCTGGAATTCAGTGACGCGGTCCATCTCCGTCATGTCTATAACCTGATTCTTGACGCCAGCATCACTTCACTGGGACAGCTTCGCCAGGCATTGCGTACGGACAAGGTTCTGGCTGAAGTCATTGACCCTGCGGAGATTGACCGTTTGCTGCAAGCGCAGAAGCGTTCAGAAATGCGCGCATCCGTGGTCATGGGCACGAATGGAGATGCGCTGAGGGGATTGTTTCAAAGCTCGAAAAAGACAGTGGAAATTGTACGTTCGCTTGCTTCAGCGGCTGACATCAAGTCCTCCATCATGGCCAAAGAAATGACGGGTGAGGAAACCGCTCCGATTTTACTTTCAGTGGCGCACAAGGATGATCCCCAGGATTTTTCTGCGGATGTCCAGCTCGGGAAAATTTCCTCAGATTATTTCACCAGCTTTCCGGATCTGGGTCTTCTGGGCGCGGCGCTGAACGAAGAGATCCGTGAGCGGGTCGCTCTTTCATCCGCGTTTGCCATCGATGACATACGCCTTTCAGTTTACCGTGATGAAACAGGCTACAGGATCCGGGCGCTGGTGCCGGAAAAAATTCCTCTCAGGTCTATTCCCGAGGACAAGCAGCACCCCATCCTGCGTGTTCTGGACCCGGAATCGCGGAAACTTATCGCGCTTCTTCAGGGCATGAAGGATATTCCTCTGAATTACCAGGAGCAGAGATTGCCTGAGGCGGCCCGGCTTCTGGCTTTTGGAGAAACCCTGCGGTCAAATCACTTTTCCGTGAGCGATATCCGCCGCTACATTGCCTTCCGCACGGCGAGCCCCGAGATTTTCCGTATCTGGCGCGCGAACATGCTGGCGCGGCTTGAGCAGGAAGGGGTGTTCACCCGGGACCGGGTGAATGAAATCCTGCGGACAGCGGAAAATCTTTCTTACAGGACCGGGCACTTGCTTCGGGTCGCGGCGGCAGCTGATTTCTGGGAAAAGAAGGGGGCGTCGATTCCCTTTGCCAGGTTCTGGCTGGCTCCTGTCCTGCGGGGGCTGCTGCGCACAGACGCGTTATTTCAGAAAATTCTCTACAAGGTTTCCGGCGGATCCCGCTCGGAAATGCGGGTGATCCAGAGTTTCAGGCCTGCAATGCTGACGGAGTTTTATGATGCGGAGATTTTACCCGGCCTTCGCATGGATCTTGATCGCCTGGAAAAGAGGGAGGCGGTTTCCTGGCCTGGAGCGGAAGAAGACCTGGTGCAGAATCTCCTGCTCGCGTATCCCAAACTCAGCCGCGCGGACCAGAACCGGATTTTTGACGCCGCGACCCGCGACGGGCGCAGGGGTTATCTGATTTTTGAGGCTGTGGCCCAGATTTTTCCGCTTCTTTCGCCGACGGACCGCGTCCGGTTTTATGACTACCTCCGCATCCAGGCATTGCAGGAAAAACTTGAACCCGAAAGCCTTGGCGGCGGCGCAAGAGAAGCTCTTGCCCGTATTTTCCCATATCTGAAACCTGCCCAGCGCGGGTTTGTGCAGAGCCTGATCGAAAGTGATTACCGGGACTGGAAGCCTTCCGTTGTGCGGGGACGGAGCGTGGTTATTCCGCAGAACTGGTGGGCGCCGGGTAACGCGGCCATGATTTATCCGTTCACAGGTGATGGCGCGTGGAAGGCCGGCCTGATCCAGAGTATTGCCGCTGAAATCCGGCTGGGAGCGGCCCAGAACCTGGAATCCATGGGGTATGCGTATGAAGGACTGCGTGAACGCCAGAAACAAAGCGTACGGGAAATCCTTTTTTCAATGGCGGAGAGAAAAGAAGGCGGCGCTTACCGCGGACTTGCCCGGATTTACAAATATCTGGATGCCCCGCAGAAACAGCGTTTTTTTGAGATCGTCCTTGCGGGCATGGACGCTCAGGAACCTCAGGCGGCCCAGGCCGCTGCGCAGGCGTTCCCGCTGCTGAACGCCGAACAGCGTTTTCAGGTTTTCTTCACGCTCCAGAACATCGTCAAGCGGCATCAGTCCCAGATGGCTTTCCGCAGGTTTCAGAGTGCCCTGACCCTTCTTTACGGCCAGACCGCGATTGATTTTTGGGCCAGGCCGCTTTTTCCGGAAGACCTTGACCAGGTTCTTGCCCTTACAGGGCAGAGCCGGAAAGAATTCATGCGGCCGTTTGAGGATTTTAATGAGACTCATGCCATTGTGGCTGAGAAGGATTCCCGGATTCTCGGGGTGCTGGTTTACCAGAACCGTGAGGGAAGAAAAGACATCAACCTTGTCACAGCCGCCGGCGGGGAAAGTGTGCAGCTCGGGCTGATCCGCGCGCTTAAAAGTGAATGGGGAAGCCTTCAGAAAGTCCTGAAGATCTACGTGGATGAAAATAATTCCGCGCGCCAGCGCTACCTGCACGATGTGCTGGGGTTCAACGCGCTTAAGACGGTTTCCGGCTACCGTTATCTGGACGGCTACACGCACAGCGAAGGTTCTGTCGCGGTCCTGATGATCCGGCGCCTGGACGAAGACGCTGAAGACACACCGGAGAGACGTTCCGAAGTCCGCGAAACCGTGACCGGCGAGGTTCCTGATTTTGACGACCTGAGCTGGAAGAATTTCGAATCTTTTGTCATCAACCCGAAAAATTCTGAACTGATCAAGCTGAACGTCTATCGCGTTTCAGAGACCCGCTACCTCCTGAAACCCTGGGCCGGGGATGAACCCGGAGGTGAACTCAAAGAGCGGGGGAACCTGGATTTTAAGGTTTTTGACGACAAGCTGAGGATCGGAGACGTTTTTCCTTTCGGGCGGGCAGTTGAAAAATTCCAGGGCCGCGGAATCGGCCGGGTCGTTTTTAACTGGCTGACTTACGCCGCGCGCATGACCGGAAGAAATGATATGGATGCCGCTGGAACTTTTACCGCGCCGCTGCTCGCGCTTTACTTTGATCTTTTTGGCGAGCGGGTTTCAATTGACCGTGCGGCGGCTGTGGAAACGGACGCCGCGTTCTTTGAGTCTTTTTATGACGAACGCCATGTCGGGAAAATCAAGGTCTATAGCGATGGAAAATTCCAGGGGCTGATCTCCCTGACGTATCAGCCTGAAACAAAGGACTACCGCGTACGTACGACCGATATTCCCGGAGTTTTGCCTGACCAGGTTGTCTCAGTCGATAACGCCACAATCACGCTCAAGGATGAGAACCGGGAGCTTGGAATCGCGGAGTCCTATACCCGGATGATGGAAGTTGAAGGCCGGGCGCGGGGAGTAACGCCTTCGTTCGCGCGGTCTGAAATGCGCGCCGAAGCAGACGGAAAGAAAAAAGAGGGTGATGGCAAGAAGACTCCCGCTCAAAAGCAGGTTTCCGACGAAGTTCAGGATGGCATCAAGAACGGGCCTGTTGTTTATGATTATGAACTCCCCGGCGGGCTGATGAGTCTCAGTTTCTTCCGGGGCGCAATGGCCTTGATCCTTCTTGGGCTCAGTGTGCTGCTGATTAAAAACCAGTACATCACTTCGCTGGCCAGCCTGATTTATGCTTTCATTGCGGGAAGCTCCCTCAGCCTTTTCTTTTCAGCTTTTTATTATCTGGATACCGACCAATACCACCCGCACAGCAAGGCGCATATACAAAAAACCCAGGCGAGGATGCGCGCGGCCCTGATGGGAATCGCGCTTTTGAGCGCGGCAGCCTCTGTCTTTCTCTTTTTGGGAACTCCGGGAAAATTGATTAACGGCTATTTGTTTATGGGGCTGGCCGCAGGCATCATGACAGGGCTTTTCCGGTTCAAGCTGGAGTCCATAAAGCTGGGTGAAGAGGGAGTCAAGAGCGGGAAATCTCCGGTCTGGCTTGGGAAAAAAATGCTGCCTCAGGCGCTCTTTCTGGCGGTGCTGAATGTATTTTTGATTCCCTTATTTATTATTCTTCAATCAATCGTCCTTGAGAAAAGCCAGTTCTCCAGAGGTATTGCCCTTGCGCTGACTACAAATGCGGAATCTCTTCAAAAGCTTCCGCTCCTGCTTTTTCTCAGCTCGTGGTTTTTTGTTTTTGTTTATCTGGTCGTTCCCCGGTTTTTCCGTTCGATGCGGCGCGCGGCCTGGGTGATCCCTTTGATTTTTGCGTCCATGTTTTTCCAGGACCGCGATCTCAAGTTCTTTTATCTTCAGAAATACTACGGCGGAACTCCTGTCACGGTTGTCAGTGACACGGGAGAACCTTTTACTTTTCAGAATACAACACCCCAGAAGCTGTCCCCCCAGGAATTGACGGACATGCTGAACCTTTTTCCTTCCAAGCTGAAAAGGCGCGGTCCTGAACGGCTGCCGGATGAATTCCGTTTTCACGTACTGGCGCCTGAAAATATTTTCCGGTCGGGAGTTTCCATGGAAGAAGGCGGCATCATGATTCACCGGGAAGGGATCGGAACGCTGGGAACTTTTGCTCATGAAATCGGTCATCATGTGAAGGGGCGAGTCATTCCGTCTGAAAAGCGTCAGGACTGGAACCAGAACCTGCTGCCGGAGTACAAGAAAAACCCGAACTGGGGTTTGGGGGATTACCAGCTGATTGGGGATGAGGCGGCCGCGGAATTTATGATGAACTGGATCCTGTCGGGAAAAAATATCCGCGGCAGGCTGAAAGACGGCCCGGAAGGCCTGATGTACCTTTACCTGATTGAGCATTTTGTGGAAAAGGCAGAGGACGTGGACAGCGCGAAAATCAGAGGCGCGAGGTCAGACTTTTATCTGCGCGTGCCCGCCGTGGAACTGAACGATGACGGGTCTGTCAAAAAGATTGACCATTACTTTATCGGGGTCCGTCTTGAAAAGGGAAACCTGACTTTGAATGAGCTGAAACGCGCGCTTGCCGGAGTCCAGCGCGCGGAGGATGGAAGCGTCACCGTTTCCACACCATCTTATTACTATGAAAAAGGCGGCAAGTCTGTTTTGCCCGGCCGCGCGCTTGGGCCGGATGAAATGGCGGGAATGAACCGCGCTTCGGTGACTTTTGATATTCCGGCAGAAGCGGGGACCGTGAAGCCGGAAGGTCTCAGGGAAATTATCGTGAACTTCACACGTTCCGAGAGCGGCCGAGTCAACTTGTTCGTGAAGCAAAACGGCATAGAACGCCTCGAAGGTTCTTATGAGATAAAGGAGGGACAGAAGGAACTGAGAATTCCTGCTTCAAAGCTGAGTTTTCAGGAAGCGTCCATGAGCACCGTTACCGTGGATTTTGGACTCATGCAGCAGCCCGACAGACTCCGTCTGCCCGCCGTTGAGGTTGATTCTGTCCAGTTTGCTTCCAGGGCCCGCTCCGAAATGAGGGTTGCCGCGGATTCGCTTTACCCTCAGTTTGACTTGTTCATGGAGCAGTTCAATGAAGCCGGGATCCCCGGGGATTTGAGCGGAAAATTGCTCGGCCACATCCAGGCCGGCCGCAGCCTTCCTGAAAATATCGCCGCGCAGCGCGCATGGGTCCGCGGCATGATCGACCTGCTCAAAGAAGTGCCAGGCTTCCGCGCTCTTTATGAGGAGCCGGGCGGCACCGGCACGCGGGAAGGCTACTCGCTGCAGCAGCACACAGAAATGGTCATGCTGCAGTTTTTGAGGTTCCGCGCCGGCTACTTTAAAAAGGCTGCTGGCGAATTCAACTATCCGCAATGGATGGATACCGGCTTCATGCTTCTGGTGCTGGCGCTGCATGACATCGGAAAAGTTTCCGCGGTCAAGGACAAGGTCTACAGCCGTCAGCATGAAAATACGGCCCGGATCATCGATGCGCTTTTCGCCAAGCTGCCTTTTCTGACTCCGGTGCAGGCCCGGACCGCAAAGGCGATTATCCAAGGCGACCCGTTTCGCCGGCTGTTTTTCCGTGTTTCCGAAAGCATCAATGAAGACGATGATTCCGCGGCCCTGGCAGGCTCTCTGGCCGAGCTTGAGCGCATGAGGAGCGGCGTCAGCGGTGAATTTTCCATGACTGGTTTTTTCGAGCTGGTCTCAATCTATTATCACTCCGACGCATCCAGCTATACCCGCGCTGCGGCCGATTCCGGTGGAAAGCGGGGGCAGCAGAGCACCCTGGAAAGCCTTTTCGATTTTGAGCGGGCGGCCGCCGCTCCTGACGGAGCTTCCTTTTTTAAAGACGGTTTTTACTCGCGCGTGTTCAATCTGTTTGCGGCCTTCGTGCGCCGGAACGACCAGGGAGCGGGTTCTTTTTTTACGGCGGAAGCCGCCGGAAAAGTGGCGCTGGATTATTACACCGCGGACTTCCTGAAAGGCAGGGAAGAAATCGTGCCCGGCCTGTATCCCAACCCGGGCGTGTCCGAATTTTCACAGGTCATGGCGCCGTTCGCGGGTTTCGAAGCGCCGGAAGCCGCGTATTACCACGGCACAGGTTTCAATACGCTGCGGGGAGCGGCCGCAACGGGTTATATGTTTTTTCCTCCGGTCACGCTGGTCCACAATTTCGGTTTGAGTGTCCCGCACGGCGAGAAAGACAGCCGCGGCGCCGGCACAGACAAAGAACTGATTTCCGTTGTGCCTTCCTTCGAAAGCGCCCAGGGGTATGCCGACAATGAACTGTTCAACGGCTCGCTGGATACGGCCCCGCTTGAAGGGGAAATCGAAAAGATACGCGGCGAGAGCGCAAGAAAGCGCGCCTTGAATGAACTTCTGGATTTACGCAGAAGGCTGTTTGATTCAGGGCTGGAAGGCCAGGCCCTTGAAGCGTACAACCGGAACGCTTTTCCGCTGGTGCTGGGTTTTAAAGGTGAAATCAGCCGCCGCGGCGGACGCATTGCCTCCGACTTCAAGGACGAGATAGCCATCCGGGGGTATATCGACATGAGCGAACTGTCGCATCTTTATGTTCCCGTGGCCCGTCTTGGCGATGCCGCCGGCGCGCTGGCCTCGATCCGGATCAGGGCCGAAAAAGATCTGGAGGCTGCCCCGGAGGGTACGCCCCAGGCGCGGCGCCTGGATGCGGTGGTCAAAAGCCTGCAGGCCGTCAGGATCATCCCGATTGAAGACATGATGTTCCTGCAGCACCTGGAGGGCGCGGCCTACAACCGGGAATTTTTCACGGGCAAGGATGCGGACGATCAGAAAAAACTGATTGACCGTTTCTTCGATTTGAATCTTTTCATGAACGTCGAACTCACGCCGCGCTTTGAAGCCATGCTCAGCGCCGCGTGGAAAGATTACAGCGCTTATGCCCTCAGGGTGCAGACGCGCCGCTCCGAAATGCGTATGCCGCAGGCGCAGGCGGAAGCGCTTTTTGAAAAAATTCTGGCGGATTTTGCGGGCGACCCCATGCCCGTGCTGGAAGTGGAAGGCCTGAAAGGCGTGGGTAAATCCACGTTCAGCCGCAGGTTTCGTGATTATGTGGAAAGCAAGGGAATCCGCGTGGTCGTGATTGAAGCGGACTGGCTCCACAGCCGCCAGTGGCCGGGTCTTTTTTACAGGGTTTTCCGGCTTTTGTCCGCGGCCTTTCTTGAAGCCATCATGTTTTTGGGGCTTCCCATCATTCCGTTTCTGGAACGCATCCTTCTTGGAAATTATTTTGACATGGCGCAGGCCCGGGAACTTACCGGCAAGCTCAATGATTTTCGCCGCCGGCTGGCGCAGGAACCCGGCGCTTCGCTGAACCTTGAGGTCCGTCAAAATCTGACCGGTGAAACCGCCATTGTTCCGCCGATTACAAAAGGAACAATCGTTATGGTCGAGGGGATTCTCTCAACCCGTGTTTTCCGCGGCGTTGGAAGCGCGAAAAAACTGCGCATTCGCCGCCCTGCGCCCCGGGCTTTTTCCCAGTTTATGAAAAGAGAGACGGCCGCGGGCAAGAATTACTTTCAGGCCGCGCTGGAAACCACAGACCCGATTTCCATGCACGCCAGACAGATACTCAGAAAGACCGTTTTTGATTACGATTTCCCGGAAACTGGAGAGTACATGCCGCTTCCTGAAAAGGGCTGGATCGCCATTCAGCTCGCGGGAGGCCAGGGAACCCGGATGCAGGCATCCGTACCCAAGCCCCTTGTCCAGGTCGGCGGCAAACCTTTGATGAACCACTTTCTTGATGCGGCCACGGCCAGCCGGGTCCCGGTCATTGTAGTGGGCTCGAAAAATCCTGCGATCCGCGGCGAGGCGGAAAAAAGCGCGGCCCGCTATCTGGAGAATGAGCTGGGCTATGAAGACGCCTTTTTTGCGGCCCAGAAATTTTTGGGGAATTTCAGCGGCAATCTGCTGATTTCCGGCGCGGACATGGTTTATCAGGACCCTGCAGTGCTTGACCAGCTTATGGCGTTTCACGCGCGCCGGAAATCCATTCCCGCGCTTTACACTTTC
>CAZIQJ010000034.1:8805-13794 GCA_964541285.1 uncultured bacterium
GGTGCGTACCGCGGACGGGGCCTTCGCTTTCACGGTCCGGCAGGAAGAAATCGACGGCCTGCGCGCGGCAAATCTGACCCTGAAACTTCCGGACGGATCTGTCATGAACGCGGACCAGCTGGAGGCTATCCGTGAAATCTGGACCAGCACCCAGGCCGTGAACTCCTCGTTTTACAAGGTGGTGAAGCATCTTCTGACGCTTCAAAAGATTGTGAAGAGCGTTATGGAATGGTTCATGCTGACGAAAAAATCAAAGAAAGAAGGCCTCGGCGGGGTTTCTGTCAGCGCTATTCAGCGCAGGGGATGGATACGGCGGCTTTTGATCCGTGCCGGCCTTTTTCAGGTTTACCGGGCACCCGGGGAAAATGCCATCCTTAACGTTAATACGCAGGCGCAGGCGGAGCAGGCAGAATCCATGCTTGCCAGCCTCAAGCGTTCTGAAATGCGAACGCCTCCCGGGTCGAGTACAGCCGGTCCTTCCGAATCTTTTAAAGCGAGCGAGGAGCCGCTCCAGAGCATTGCCCTGCGTCTGGTTCAGGAAGAATTAAAACCGGAAGAGGGCAGGCCGGTCCCCGTGCTTTATATTTCCGGACTTCCCGGCACAGGAAAATCAACACTGGCGGATCTTCTTGAGCGTACTGCCGCGGAGCAGGGGCATGAAGCCGTTGTTTTGCGGACGGACTGGATGCTCAGATGGGAAGGCCGCAAGATTTCATTCTTTTCCGGCATAGCGCTTGTTTTTCTGTACGCGCTTGCGCGTCTCCTGCCTTTTATGAGCAAATTTATTCTGGGGCTGGCGCAGAATATCATGCTGGATCCGGCGGCCGTCTCGCGGGTCCGCAATGCGCTCGCGCCTCTGGCCCGCCCGCTTGAAAATGGCGCCTCGGTTTCTTTTGAGTTTAAATCGAAATGGGACGGCAAAACCAAGAGCGTAACCATCAGCCCGAACACTATTTTGATTATTGAGGGTACTCTTGGAAGGAGCATCATTGAGCAGCTTTTGCCCCAGACCAAGAGCCTGCTGGTGGACCTCAATTACGAGAAGGCGCGTGAATCTTTCATTGGCCGTGAAGTCCGGCTGGGGTCCACGCCGCAGAGAGCGGAATTACTTTCCAGGGTATTTATCAACCCTGTTCCCGATTCGATTCGTGGAAGTTTCAAGTTTGTCATGAGGGTTTTGTCACGCAAGGATGACCGCTATGAATGGATCGACCAGCGGCAAGGCAGGCGTTCTGAAATGCGCTCGGTTCCGAGTGATGGAAATCAGAAAGATGACCAGCGTGTTGTTTCCGGTGAAGTGGGGTGGGAAAAATTTATTTCCGAAGTGGATTCTGTTTCACTTGAGAAGCCGAAGGAAGCTGCCCAGGCTCTTGTAGGCTACGCGCGCATCTTGCAGCGGTCCGTGCCGGGTATTGCCCCTGAATATTTCGGGCTGGACCTTGATCCGCAGGCGGCGGCCCTTTACGCTCCAGGGGGCAAAAAATTCAACCCGGACCAGGCCAGGCTCCGCATTCTTCGCGGCCGCATTACCACCCTTGCTCAACTGTCCATGGTGGGGCAGCCTTTTGAAACCCGGAAATCCGCGGACCCGGAGACAGGCAAGCTGGGCATGGCTTTTGTATCTTCCGGTTACGGCCCGGACACCGCGGCCCTGCTGATGGATTCATGGCGCCACCCCGAACTGCGGATGTATGTCACATCGCCATTTACCTCAGAAGGTGTTTTTGAAGACGGCGCCGCTTTTGTAGAAGGCGGATGGATGGTTGAGAACGGAATCCCGGTCTGGGCAAAAAAGTTTACTCAAAGAGTTCCGGTGCAGATTTATGAAGCAGGAACCCTGACAGAGCCGGTTTACGGACCTCTTTTCGCCCAACGGGGTATTCCCCGCGCGTTTAAACAAAGAGGCGAGGCCGCGAGGCAGCTTGCCAGGAAGTCCAATGTCTACAAAATTCTGGATTCTGCTTCCATGGGAATCCCTCATCCAAGATTTCATGAAGGCGCGGTCAAAGACCTGACGCCTGCGCTTATCATTTCCTATTTTGATGAATGGAAGCTGGATGACATTGTGCTCAAGCCGGATGCCGGCGTGTGGGGACGCGGCGTTGAGTTTATAAACCGGCAGGACAGCCCGGAGAAGATTCAGCAGAAAATAGAGCATTTCAAAAGAGTGATCAAGGCCTACAGGATGCCCGCGGAATACCTGCTTGAAGAAAAAGTGGAATTTCTTCCGTTTGTTTATGAAGGCAGGCCGATGGCGTGGAATGTCCGCATTGTTTTTTCACTCAACCCCAGGACAGGAAAACCGGAACCGGCTTCCCGGTTTGTGGCGTTCCAGCAGGGCAGGCTGAAGCAGCGTTCCGGCGGTGTGGGCCGGGAGAAGTGGCCGCTTGAACGCGCGTTCCGGCATCTGAAAATCAGTGAGGACGTGCAGGAAAACCTGGCCGGAATCATGGACAAGATTGGAATCAGGATTTATGACCAGATCGCGCAGGCTGGCGGCGAGAGCCCGGAGATTTTTTCCGTGGATTATTTCCTTGCGTCCCTGCCCACAGGTAAAAGAGGAATCCGCGTTCTTTTTAATGAGATCGGCACCGGTCCGGGGGGCTATTACTGGTACAACCACCAGATCACCGACGCGGACCGGAAAGCTTTTGGGAAACCCAGTTTTGATCCGTACCGGATCGACCGTATCGTGGACCGCTATAAAAAAAGTCAGGAGAAACGCTCAGAGATGCGTACGGCCGCGGCGGTTTCTTCCGGACGCTGGCGGCCTGCCGGCGTGGTGGGAGGGAAGCGGCTTAAAGGCATACCGCAGAATTTCCCCATTCTTGAAATCACGGATGAAGGTCTGAAGTTTCCTGAAAGCGGGCAGAGAGTCGCGGGGCCGGTGCTGGCCAGGATTCTCCGGGAAGCTTACGGCAGGGACGGCGTGGCTTTTGTCATCGGAGACAACGCGGCTTATGCGGATTTCTGGACCAAAATCGCCCAGCTGCGCGGAGCCGCGCTTCGACAGGCCCTGAAGGAACACGGAGTCACTGTAATTCCGAGATTGCCGGAAGGCGAAAGAGATCCGGAGGCGGAAAGGTTTGCGGGCTATTACTGGAGAGAACTGAAAGAAAATTATCCCGGAACTTTTACGCGGCTTCTGCCTTTGGCCGACGCGCTTCTTAAATATTTTAATGACAGGCAGCGCGCGGATCTCATTCCCTGGAATGCGCACAACCTGTCCATGGGCGATAGAAAAGACAGGAGTGACTCTCATGTCTACCGTCTGGTGTCTTTCACGGTCAACTGGCTGAATGTTCTTGACCGGGCCGTGGCCATCGCGGGTGAAGAAAATCGTGATGCCGTGGTGGCCAGCCTGATGAGCCGCTATATGACGGAAGACCCTGTGCATCACTCCGAGCCGGCCATGGGATACGCTTTTGAGCGGATTCTGGCGGAGTGGCAGAAATATGGAACGCCGGCCAATGGAGGAAGATTCTTTTTCTACGGCCTGAAGATCGCTTTCAAAGGATCTGTTTTTCATCCCCGGCACAATTATGAAGAAGAAGTGCTGATTAATTTCAATGCCGTGGACAAAAATATTGATGCCACGCAGCAGTGGGCCGCGATCAGGCTGACGGACGCCCTGAAAGCCCGCGGTATTCAGGATGAGTACCTGAAGGCTCTTCTGGACGGATTGACTAAAGATGTAAAACCCGACCAGATCCAGGCGCTTCTTGAGCCGGAAATGTTTGAAGCCGCGGCGAAGATGCTTCTGGCCATGCAGGAAGCAAAATTCCGTGACTGGGCGGTGCGTGAGCATTTCCTGCAAATTGCGCTGGGCGCTGAGGGCAAGGCCCATCTGGAAACCTGGACCAAACTGATCAATGAAGGGGTCCAGAAGGGGGTCATGGGCGGGGCGCAGTATTCGATCATGGTTCTGCTGTCAGAAGCCGGAGATTTTGAGCCCACTGTCCGGGCCTTGATTGAAGCTGTCGCCCGGATAAAAACAAACGGCAAGGGAGATATTAATCTTTTCCTGAAAAAAGTCGCGGATATAAACCGGTCTGAAAGAGGAAAGTATATCGAGTCGCTGGCAGCGGTTCTTAAAGACCCGAACGCTGCCGAAAAATTCGTCCCGTTTGTCAGCAGCTTTGCGGCTGAAGGTTTTCTGGATGGAAATATCGGGCTTTTTACCGTGCTCGCGCAGCAGCCAGGCGGGCTGGATTTCCCGTTTGAGTATCCTGAACTTGCCAAGGTTTTCGCGCTGGACGAGTATGTCATCGGCGCCTATCAGCGTTCTCCCCACGATTTTAACCGGAATCTGGTCGTCTCTTATCTGCGCAATCCCGGGCAGGTGAGGCTGCGCTATTGGCTGGCCGCGGGCGGAAAAGAAAATGAAATCCAGGCCGTGGTCCGCGCCGGCAGGGTCAAGCCCGCAGATGTCGCGGCCGCGCTCCTCAGAAATCATCAGAACACACTTGTCTCCCAGGCAACCGAACAGATCCTGGATTATCAGGGCACGCGCGGCATTGTTCCCGGTCTGATTGAGCTTACCGAAAAAATCGGTGAGAGGATTTACACGGTCAACGATTTTATTTCAGGTCTGGCCCTTGCGCTCGGTTTGAGCGCGGCCGACGGTAAACCTTTGCGCGCCCAGGCGGAAGCCGCGCTTGGCATGACGATTGATGAATTCCTTCAGCGCTCAAATTACCGGGCTTATGAAACCGGGGTTTCCCGGGAAGCCTTGATTGTTCCCCGCGGCATGGGATTTATCGCCAATGGCTACCGCGGCAGCGCGGAATTTGATCACGCGGAGCAGGATTATTTGACGCATTCACCGACTGTGGCCGCCGTGCATTACGCCAACAAGGGCGGCGAGGGCGCGAAAATGGGAGAGTTGGTCA
The DNA here is from genome assembly GCA_964541285.1 of uncultured bacterium. Lineage (GTDB taxonomy): Bacteria > Omnitrophota > Omnitrophia > Omnitrophales > Aquincolibacteriaceae > CAYLPP01. Next base: position 13,698 of record CAZIQJ010000034.1, read on the forward strand.
AGATCGCTTTTGGCGCCAATGCGTTTCATATTTTTGACCTGACGCTGGTCCGCATGGACAAACGCTATACCCGCGTGGTGGACACAAACGTCGCGCT
>CAZIQJ010000035.1:0-7413 GCA_964541285.1 uncultured bacterium
CGTTGTCTGATCTGAAACAACGGCCGCCATTTGAGCAACCGGAGCCTCAGCTGAGCGCATTTCAGACCTCAGGCCCGCAAAACCCGGCACCTGCGGATAATTCGGAAGATCAAAATTATCATGCCCAAGATTAATTGTGATGTCATCGCCTGAACGGACTTCTGAAAAGGGATTGAGTACGGTTTTTTCATTTGTGGTGGTGGGAAGAAGCTCGTACCATTCCATGGCGGTCTGACCGTCTGTTCCCGCGACAGGAATACGGCGGGAAATATAAATCCCCTTTTTTTCCATCATACGCCCGCCCGGATAATGCCAGGCCATGGCCACAAGGCGGAAAAGCTGCCGGAAATTTAAGCGCTGGCCGCTAATGACCCCCGTGGCCGGAACCGGAAAACTTTTTGCGTTAATTTTAACCTGAAGAAATCCAGAAGGCACCGCGGGCGCCGGATCTTCTTTTCCATCAGCTTCAGACAGGGTCTGGGCTTCGATCTCGGCAATTTCCCAGACGCCGCGGGCTTCCAGCGCCTCGCCATCCGGAATTCCCAGCGGCGTCAGCCCAGGCCCGATCCTGAAAGTTTTGCGGACCGTCTGCCCGTCTTCCAGTCTTGTAAAAACAGCCGTAAAAGTGAAAACACCGTTCATAAATCGGCTGGATTCAATCACCGCTTCCCAGCCCGGTTCATCAATACCCGGAATTTTCCATTCAAAAGGTAAATATTTTATAATCCGCGGCATGGTGATGACCCCGGCCGGCCCGGTCACACCGGCGCGCTGTCCTGCAAGGTCCGGGAAATACGGGCCCACCGATTTCCAGTCTATTCCTTCCCACGACTGGATGGTTGTCAAAGAGTGCTGCCCTGGAAATTCTTCCGGCTCCCAGAACTCCACGGGCTTGCGGCCGCCTCCCGCGTGTCCACGGTAGACGCCTACCTGAAAACGGCGCTTCAAGCTGCGCTTCTTCCGCGCCGTGGATTGAACCAGCCGCAGGTGCAATTCGTAAAACCTGCCGCGAACGCCGCCGGATTCCACAAAAGCCGTCCAACCCGCCCCGGTTTCTCCGTCCCGCAGGACTTTCCACTTAAAGGGCTTCCCACCGACCTCAATCGTGATATCACCCTTGGGACTGACCTGCCCCAGAGGCATCTCCTCCTTGATTTCAGGAACGCCGGGCTCTTCAGCATGCCATCTCTGTTGAAGCGGCAATAAAAAAATCCGGGCAAGCACCGCTTTGGCCGCGATTACGGGTTCAGGCTCTCTGGCGCGGGCGCGAACTTCAGAGCGGCGGGAGTAGACCACGATATTTCTTTCCGGCCGCCGGCTGCTGAATTTCTTGCTGCGGACAAGCAAAGGAAACGGATCCGAACTGATGCCCCAGGTCACGACCCTGAGCGAGTGTGAAGCCTGATCGCGAATCAAAGCCCCCAGCTTTCTCTGGTTGTAGCTTCCAAACTGGCCGTAATAAATCCGGTCCGCGGCAGCAAAATAAGAACGCCATCTGGTATCCAGAAAATCGCCCTGATAAAACTCGATGCGGCCTTTTTCGATAAGTCCCTGCTCTTCAGCCAGCGCCAGGACATCCCTGGATTCTTCGTAAAGTTCCTGGTTCCATTCGATGCCGACAAGTTTTTTGATTTTGGGATTGCGGATCAGAAAACGCAGGAGAAAATGCCCGGCCCCGCTGCCCGCGTCCAGAAGCATGATGTTTCCGTCTTCGGGAATATCCATGTACGATTCTATTTTTTCCACCAGGATTTCGCGCGCGGGAAGAAACAGACCCACGCCCGTGTCTTCCGCATCGGAAACATTTCCCAGAACCTTTTTTCCGGCGAGTCTCCTGCGCTCAAAAACCACCCGGTAAATTTCGCTTAATTTCGCAAGCCGGACTTCAACTTCATTGGCCTTGAGTTCTTCCTTGTGGGATTTTCCCCCGGTCGGCGGAATCATGCGCATTTCAGATTTGCGGCTTTCAATCCAGCGCTTGTAGCGGCTGATCCAGTCATCCGCTTTTTCCGCGCCCCTCTCATCTCCGTAAATTTCCTGAAGAGCGTCCTGAACTCCCTGGAACACTTCACGCCGTGAAAAAACATAATATCCGGCCCCTTCCTCATGCCGGACAAGAAAATCCACAAAGCCCGGGACCGTCATGTGTTCAAAATCGCGCGGGCCTTTAAAGCGGATTTCCTTTCCGCCCTCCTGAAGAAGGAAATCTCCGTTCTTGATGCTGAAAACCGAAGGTGCGACATGATGATTTTTTTCAAAATAAACAGTCATGGCCCGGACAATCCTGCGCTTCAGGCGGCTGGAATCCAGCGGATTCAAAACCTCGCTGGGCCCGGAAAACGGACGGGTCATCAGCTGGTTATCATCCACAAGCCCGAGCAGGACATCGCGCCCCAGCGTACGGATGGAATAAACCGCCAGCTCGCCTTCTTCATCCTCAGCTTTATATGAAGCCCGGCGGAAGGCCAGAGGCTGCGGAAGCGTCAACGGGTCCAGGGCATGGATCCAGTCCAGATGCTCATGAATTTCTTCCGCGGCCCTGGCAAATACATGGTTCTTTGAAAAAACAAGATCAAAAGACCGGACTGAAGCATCTTCAAACGTGACTTCCACAGTCAAACGGTTTGTCCCCTCCATGACAGGAGACTCATCCGCGGCGCGCACACGGACGTCACGGATATGGATCCAGGAGTGCTCCGGGTCTGAAATACTTCCAAGGCTCGCTTCCATAAATTCCCGGTCATCCAGAATACTTCGCACCGCCTGCCTGAACGCGGCGAAGGGAACCGTGAAGGCCGGAAAATACCGCCACTGCCAGCGGTCAAACTGAATATCAAAAGGCGTTTCTGCCTCATCAATCTCGCGAAGATTTTCCGCGGCATCCTCCAGCGGACGATAAAACGGCTGAAAAACAAATTCCGGGTCTATTTTTATTTCCCGCCGCCATTCCTCCAGAAGCGCGTTGATACTTTCCAGCCCAAGCCCGAAAAGATCCAGCTCCACGGCTTCAATGGCATCGCCCAGCCGTACGGTATATTCCGCCGTTTCTCCATTCATGAAATTCCGCTCCAGCTCTTCGCGCGTATTTCTCAGCACATGCAGCGCGGTTTCCTTGCTCCGCGCATCCCGCGCGATCCTCCGCTGCTGTCTGAGAACGTCTTCGCTCTCTTCATTGATTTTCCGGCGGACCGTTTCAGCCAGAGGCCCCAAAACGTCTTTAACTCCGGGCGGCAGATGACGGACGATCAGTTCAAAAACCGAAAGCGAAATCTCAACCGCAGCGGCGGGAGGGCCGCCTGAAAGAGCGGCTTCTCCATACTGCACCGCGAACACGCCCTGGAAACGGATGCGGCTCTCTACTTCAGTCCGGGCAGCCGCGCGGCGGCGTTCAATCTCTTGGCGGCGGCGGACTTCAAGCTCCGCCTCTTCGGTCAGATAAGGCACGTTATCCGTGAAAGATGCTTTCTTTTCCGCTGCGAATTTTTTGGCCAGCATCCGTATTTTTGGAAGCGCGAGACGCAGAGGGTGTCCATCCGGTATTTCCCCCGAGGCTGAAAGCACAAGAGAGGGTTCATTTTCCAGGTTCAATACCGCGGTTAAAGCCGGCGGATCAGGAAGTTCCTGGCTGCCTTCCTGGATCCATTTGACTTCGAGCTGATACGGCTCGTTACGGACCACCCCCGCCATGACCCCGGGCTGCATTTGAAACGCCGTCCAGGGGTCATATTTGTCCGCATGCATAAAAGAGAAAAAGTCCATGTACGCGTTGACCTTCAGCTTGGAAATCCGGAAAAGCGTCTCGACTTTTTCAATGATCTGCTCCAGACGGAACCGGTCCGCCTCGGAACTTCTCATCAGCCGGGCGCGGAGAATGGAAGTATATTTGTACTCAAATTTGTCCATCGTGTAGGAAAGCAGGTTGACAAGCATCGGCCTCTCGTCAATAGGCTGCCCGTCCACTGTCAGCACAAGAGGTCTGGGAAAACCGAAATCCGGAAATGCCGTTTTTTCAACCGGGCGCGTGAACGCCTCCTGGGTAAAAACCTCCACGGCTTTCAAAAAGTTTTCGTAATCACCGCCCCAGAGATAAATATAGGCCTTGCGGTCCTGCATCTGAAGAGGAAGCGCGGCCGTATCCACCTTCTGGATCCCGATAATCGCCCTCACCTGCTTCAGGTATGTTTTCCTTGCCAGATCCGCCCAGCCCATCCGCTCCTGCAGGAAAACAAGATCCGTCAGCTGCCGCATCCATTCGCCGTACAAATCGCGGCTGATCCGGGGACCTCCGCCTGCGGCGCTTTTTTCTTTTTCCTTTACACCGGTCTCATAAGTATCCACGCGCCTTTTCATTTCCGCCTGCTTGTCCCGCAGGACAGTTTCAATCACCTCTTCATCTGACGCGCGGTAGCGGTCAATTCTCGGCTGGTAACGTCTGCGGACATCCTCGGCCAGCCAGTTGTTCTTGATGTCCAGCCCCTCAATCGCGGCATAAAGTTTCTCACGCCTTTCCGCCGGGACTGAGGAAACAGGAAGAAGGCTTCTCATCAAATAAGTCCGGAAAGCTTCATGGATCAGCTCAGAGAGAAACTCGACGTTCTCCGCGTTTTCAGCGTTCAGACCGTCCAGAAATTTCCATGAAAAATGGATCACGCCCTTGTCAGAGTCCACATGAAACAGGTTCTGGGTGCCGGTTTCTTCGCCGAACTGGATAAAAAGAAACCGGGTCGGAAAATCCGTTCCCATAATCATGATTTTTTTCAAAAGGACCTGCACCGGGTCTTTCTGCGGGTCCGTGTACGCCGGCTGCTTTTTCCGGAGCGCGGCCAAGGCCGCCTGAACCAGCCGGACCCTGGCCTCGTGCTTCACAGGATCCGAAGCCGGATTCGTCACGCTTTTTTCCGGGAAGGCGTAGACGTAAGCAGCGTCTTTCCCTGTTTCGTTCACAAGGAGTTCCTTTTCCCGAAAGGTAATGCTGTTGGGCCAGAACTGATCGGGACGCAGCGGCAGAGGCTTCTGCTCATCCGCTTCCTGGACTGTGGAAGCTCCTCCCTGGTTGAGCTGGCGGCTTACAAATTCACGCACCAGAGGACGCGCCCCAGCGACCGCTTCCGACCGGGAGGCTCCGGCCGTAAATTTTTTGACCGCTTCGGCGGCATCAAACCAGTTGCCAAGATTGGCCCATTCCTCGATCCTGTCGCGGACTTCAGAGCGTCTGGAAGGAAGCGAGTCCAGGATGGCGCCCAGTTTGAGAACAATGGCTTCCCGGGCTTTGAGACCCGCCCAATCCTCGCGAAATTTTTGAAGGATGGCGAGAAACTCCGGACGGTTTTTACCCAGCATGCGGCGGATAAATGTCTGGACCCTCAGGCTGTCAGGCCCTCTCAGCATGTCCGTCAGCTCGTAGGCCACGGCCGCGGGCTTTTCCTGGATAAGCCAGGCCAGCATTTTTTCAGCGAACTCCCGGTTAAGAGGATTGCTGTCTCCAAAAAGCGAAATGACAGGTGTGAGATCGAGGTTGAAATCATTCTGACGGATCAGTTCCTGCAGCCTCAGCCGCATAAACTCACGGATGGACTCTTCGGCGAAATCCGCCCAGTTGAGGTATTCGCGCACCATATGCGCGGCATCGCCTCTGTCAAACTCTCTGAGTTCTTCCAGCATACCATCGCGTTCAGATAAAAGCCGGGCAAGCCGGGTGCCTGTAAGCTTCACGGCCTTGCCGCGCTCAATATGGAGATCATCAAGGTCCAGCGGCCCGATGCCCACGCGCTCCAGATAAAGCACAGGATGCCCCACGGCTTCCATCATCAGCTTGACCTGGTGCCATTTCCCTTCCGTCAAATAAAGGTGGACCACACTGCTCTCCTGGCCCGAAGATTCCAGATCCGCGCGCGCGGTCTTGGTCAGATAACGCGTGTCGCGGCCCCGCTTGTCGCGAGTGTCAATCCAGACACGGTTTTCAAGTTTCCGGATGTCTTCGGCCGTGACTCTTCCCTTTGCCACAATGCGGTAATGCTTTTCAATGTGTGTCAGCGGAGTCAAAAAAACCGACATGGCCGGATCATCGGAAAAAAGCATCAGCCCTTCCACATCCGCGTCCAGGCGGCCAAGCATAAAAAATTTCGACGTCTTTCCTCCGTTCACGGCTGCAAGCGCCCTGAAAACGCTGGGCCAGCCGCCGCGCCCGTCCAGCCGGTCAGAAAGCGTGTTTTTTACCTTGTTCAGAACGTAATACTGGTATTCCGAAGAAACCGGCATCCGCATTTCGGAACGGGCGCGAAAAAGCGTCAGCCCGGAATTTTCAAAACCTCCTGGAAAATAAAATGCCTGGCGGGCTGAAGATCCGGGGGCCTGGGCAAAAGCCATTTCAGCGATCGGAATACCGCCGCGACGCGTCAGGTCCACGGGGTGCAGGTCATTTAAAGCGTCCGGAGAAGTATAGAAAACCACGGCATTAAACCTGCGGCGGACCCTCCAGTCTCCCGGGTCAAGAGGCCTCTCATTATTCTGGATGTAGGCACCTACAGTGGAATATCCAAGAACTTTTCTCAGCGTTTCCAGGTCCGGGATATATTCCGCCGGAATCCAATGATCATCATGCCGGTGCCTGCGAAGACGCTGCAGGTAATGCTCCGTCACCCCGCGCAACTGTTTGAGAACGTCGATCGCTTCCTGCAGGTAAACGCGGCGGGCGTCTTTTTTCTCAAGCGCCTGGGAAAGCTCCGCAAGCAGCCGGGAATCTGTGTCGTAATCCCGCAGCCTGAACTCCCAATAGTCCTCAAAGTCCTTCAGCAGAGATTCTTTGAAGGACGCGGCTGGATGCTCGCGGGTCACGGGAATCAGACTCTGCGCCGCCATGACTTTCTCATCCAGCCGGACCATATCAAACAGATTCTGCATGTAAAGGCTGACCCGGCCGCCCTTGAGAGTTCCGGCTTTAATTTCAGCTTTCAGCACGCGTATCCCGGTGATCAGGCTTTCGCCGCCGGAATGATCAAGAAGACTCGTCAATTTGCCTTCCAGCTCCTGCCGCTGTCTTTCCAGACTGAATTTCAACACCTCGCCCGAGGACCAAAGATCGGCGTCGTCATTTTCGGAAGACCCTGTCCCCTTCAGGTAATGGACCCATCTGTGAAAAAGACGGCTGTAAAACGCAGCGGCCAGAAAAACCAGAAAGAATGAAACCTGCGCAGCAATCAGGGAATTCCCGTAACGGGCCGGAACCACAGGGACAACAGCGGTCATGACGGTCACAAACAGAGTTCCAAACATCGACAGCACGCCGGAAGCCGCAAACATGAGGTCTATCCAGAAAACATTCCAGAATGGCCTGTTATCCAGCCTGCCGCTGTAAAAATCAACGGGAGGCGTAAAAAATTTCTCGCCCCCGGCAGACGCGCGCATCTCAGAGCG
>CAZIQJ010000035.1:7423-9237 GCA_964541285.1 uncultured bacterium
AACATCCGGGTCAGCGCGTCGAAGATTTCCTCGCCTGAATCCGGAGCGATCAGGGAATCTATCAGCGCATCATTGAAAATCAGGGGCTGAGTGCGGAGCAGGACATTTTTATGAGAAGTCATATCGGGCTGGCGCGCCAGAATCCACTGCACGGCAGTCATAAAATCATCTGTCTCGGTGCCTGCCTGCACGGAAATCATGGGCAGCGCGCCCGGGCGGATTTCACGGGCGTTTTGAAAAAGAAGGCGGACGGCCTGGGCAATTTCCTCAGCAGGAAATCCCTGAAGTCCTTCGCCGTCCTTACGGTAATAAACTTCACCGCCGGTTTCGAGAAAAGACAGCGAATGCCCGGAAGCAAGTATCGGTGAGACAAAATCCTTCAAAAGTTTTTGCGGAGAAACCACTTTAGGCTTTTCCTGAGGCGTCTGCAGTGTGACCAGGATCAGGTCTTCATCAATTTCAAAGTGATAGATTTTTCTTTCAGCGTCGTAAAGATTGCGGTCCGCATACGCTCCAATACGCTTGAAGTCACGGTCTTCGGAAGGCAGCACGCCGGCGACCAGCGCGATCGCCTCGTCCCGGTTCGGAGTTTCAAAAACCACGTGGATCGGCGTGGTTTCAACCTGATGGCCCCAGTCCGCGAAAGTCTGGTCAAAATTGGTCTCTGCGTCTTCCGCGGTCACGCGGTGGCGCGTCATCAGCTCATCACGCGCGCGGACCTGGTTACGCGGCAGGCGCTGCTTGCCATTGACCAGGAAAATAATCCGGCCGTTTTCGCGGCTCATCCGGACCAGCCGCCGGAAAAGCCGGTCGCGTTCATCAATGGGCACAAAAAGGATGCTGAAAGCCAGCAAAATCGCGTCAAATTTTTCGCGGGCTTTTTCAAGTTCCTCAGTCACGCTGAAAAAATCCCCTTCAATCAGCCTCAACCCCGGAAATTTCCGGGTGCTGTTAAAGGTACGGACCCGCTTGCTGTCTTTTTCCACGGAAACAGTTTCATTAAAAAAGAAAGCGGAACTGCCTGCTTCCCGGACGGCCTGCGCAGTCAGTTCTCCGTCTCCGCCTCCCAGGTCCAGAAGCTTCAGGCTCCGGCCCTGCACACGCGGGAGATTTCGAAAAACAACACGCAGGGCTTCAGCTTCCACCTGTTTTTCTCTTACCCGGAGAAGAGTCTGCGCGGCCTTGACATCCACAGCCCGCATCTCAGAGCGCGATTCAAAGACACGCCACTCCGTTTCGGGATACGATACGAGGTGTCCAATCCCCAGCGCCGCGATCCTGGATTTGCGCGCCCATTCAAGCTCGGTCGGAAAGTAATACCGGTCCGAATTCTGGAGCATGAACAGGCCTCCGGGCCGAAGCCCTGCCCGAAGCTTTTCAAAATACGCCCCGGCCCAGTTGTCACGGCGATGATTAAGCCCGAGTTCTTCGGGTTCTTCCAGAATAGCGGCGTCCGCCTGAAGCGGAAGCCCTTTAAAACTGCTGAAGGGTTCCTGAATGAAATGAAGGGTCCATTCCCGGCCGCGGAAAGAAAGCTTCCACCGGTCAGGCCCCAGAACCTGGATGCCGCCTTCACCCTGTCCCGCGCCGCGGAAAAATCCGTACATGGTCCTGAGAACATCCGAGGCGCTGCGGTCCGGAACATGCAGCATGACCTCATCCGCCGCGGGAAAATTCGCAAGCAGCTCGATGAGCCGCTGAGTGTACTTCCACCCGGCGAAATAAATTTTTTTCACTTCCGCGGCCCGCGCGTCCAGCCCTTCAGCAGGCCCCGGATTTACCAGACGTATCAATTCAGATTCCGTCGGGACCAG
>CAZIQJ010000035.1:9247-13700 GCA_964541285.1 uncultured bacterium
ACCAGGATGCGAACGCCCTTCACCCATTCACTTCGCCAGTGCCTGCGGCCATGCGCAGTCAGTTCCACCATCCCGGGGATATCATCCGTATTCCAGGGATCATGCAAAAAAAGCACAGCACGGTCATGCATACGGGCGCCCAAAATCCTGAACATTTGTTCTTCCTGAGTGCTCCCATAAATAAAATAGTGAAAAACATCAAACTCTGCGATGTCCTTGCGGGCTTCCGGCCGCAGCAGTCCATCCTTGAACCAGTCCTTTTTTCCAATGCTGATTTTCGCGGTATCGAAAACTTTCAGCCCCCGCTCCGCCGCAAGCGCGGGAATTCCCTGCTTTCCAAAAATCATTCCCAGGCTGGCATTCACGAGCTGATCGTTTGCCTCTTCGCCCGCCGCAAATCTGACGCCATAGGCATTGGCAGCCAGAACATCACGGCCCGTGCCAGAACCGAAACTGAAATACCGGTCATTTTCTCCAAGCCCCAGAAGATCAAAGCCGCCGCGGATGGAGTCAAATTCAGAAGCCAGGAACGCTCCACCGGACTTGAGATGCTGCACACGGCCAGGCTCAAAACCATACTGCACTTCCATGCCCGGCATTTCTGAACTCAAAAAAGCCATGGCCTGATTCACACGGGTCGCAGCTTCAGGGGGCCGCATTTCTGAACGGCGCGGCGCGGAATAACCGGCAAAGGCTTCACGGTCGATAATGTATTTTGCCGAAGAGCTGATTTCTTTTCCCATGGAGGCCGCGGCATCACGCACGCGCGCCATTTCCGCGCGGTAATAAGAAACGTCCGCAAAGCCTGCGGGCTGCGCGAACTCAGGCTTTTCCAGATGCGCCTGCCCCAGCATGACCGCGTGATAAAGTGAGGAGTCCAGATCTCCGGAAAGATCGGGAAGTACCGAAGCGTAGGAAAAATGCCTGTCTCTGAAAATCCGGGCCATGCCGGAAGCGTGAAACCCGCCGGTCACAAGCACCGCGCCCCTGGCGCCGTGAGACTTGAGGCCTGCTGAAATTTTTTCAAAGAAAACCAACTCACGTTTTTCGCAGGCGCGGTAAAAAGCAAGCGCCTGCCTGAAAAGCGGCAGCATTTCCGGAGAATTCTCCGGGTTCAGAAGTTTGTCCTGCGAAGAAAGGCCGCTGCGGACGTTCTGCCATTCATCGCGGGTCAGCTGGAGAGACAGAAGTTTTTTCAAAAGAAAAAGGCGGCGGTATTCCTCAAGCAGGCGGGTTTCGCCGGAGGTTTTCGCCAGTTTCTGAAAAAGCTCCAGAAAAATCCGGTCCATTTCCCGAAAAAGCTCCGGACCGCGCAATTCACTTTCAAGAACACGCGAAACCGCGCGCTCGTGAATCCGGGGATACAGGGCAAAACGGAACCCTTTGGGGGCAGCCTGTTTTAAAAACTCTTCGAAAGACTTTCTTGGCGCGGGAACCCGGCGGTCAAGAAGGTCCGCGAAACCGGTCCGGATCCTGTTTTCCGCCAGCCAGCTGTTCAGTTTTTTCAACTCCTGGTCATAAAGGTTTTTATCCGCTCGTTTTTCAATTTCTTTCAGCAGGACCAGGCGGGACATCTGCGGGTAATCAAACTGGGAAAAAGGATTTTCAAAATCAACAGAAAGGTGTTCCTCCGCTTTCGCCCGGATAAAATCCGTAAGCGCTCCCATGTCCCGTGAGCCGTCCTGATATTTTTCCCAGACGTCCAGAATTTCGCGCAGCTGCGGCGAGAAAACACTGGAGGCCTCGGCATCAAGCTTGAGACGGCGGGCCTTGATAAAAAGCCCTGTTTTTTCAGAATTCTCTGTGACTTTCCGGAACAAATGGAATGCGCGGCGGTACAGCGCGGCGTCTTCAATACCCTCAAACGGAACCCTGCTTTCGGGAAGGGCAAGGTCCGGCCCGGTCAGGTCTCCTTTTTGCGTCAAAAGCCCCAGCATCTTCCCGTTTTCCCGCTGATCCGGAAAAAATTTAAAAAAATCCGGGTCAAGGATCCCGCCGGCTCCTTCCGCGAAAACAGCCTTGATGCCGTACTGCTTTTCAAGGTAGCGGATAATTTCGGCGGTCCGGCGCGCGCCTTCCGGGCTTCCGTGAGTGGTCTGAAGATGAAAAATAAAAGGAGCGTCCGGAGTTTCTGCGGGGCGGTAAATTTCCTGAATCATTCCCAATTCTTCAGGGATATGGACTTGAGGGAGCGGTGTTTTTTCAGCGGAACGCTGGGCTGAAAAAATCAAAGAGTTTGCGCTTGCCAGGTCTGAAAAAAGCAGAAAAAGGCAAAGCAGCACACTGACGGTTTTTTTAAAGCCGGGGAAAGGCATGATTTAAGGACCGTGTTTTCTGAAAATAGTTGACAGATAATAACTTACGATCACAAAACGGTCAAACTGGCGGTTAAAAAAAATTCCCGGATGATGCCTCGTGATTGAAGTTGTTATAAAATTTCAGGCAGGATATTTTGAAGATTCCGGCAGATGAAGGATTAGGCGGATTTCTGCATTTCCGCGCGAGCCATCATTTCCGTGGCCAGACGGATGAGCTGTTGATTCACGATCATTTTTCCGTCCCTGAACTCAATCATATTTTCAAGCTCGGGAAGCTGCTTCAAAAGCGCGGTTCCGCGCTGGCCAAGCAGCGCGCGCACCACTTTCGCGCGCACTTCACCATTCTTCAAATCACCGGGGCGGTCCACGACCACGCCTGCGGCGCGTGAAGCCGCCATGCGGGAAACATAATCCACAAGATCCGAGAAAGCTCCGAAACTTTCTTCCGGACGCATGGACGCGACTTCCAGAAGCTCGCCGTTACCCGCGAGGGTTTCGGATTTTTCACCGTCCTGGATGACGGGAATGGCACGGCGGTTGCGTATTTCCGTGCCGCCGATCCACGCCGACGCTTTCAGGCGCGCGAGATCGCCGACGCGCTGGGTTTTGAGCCCCTTGACGTCTACGGGCTTCATTTCACGGGAAAGAAGGGCCACGAGGTTCGAAGAATCAAAATACTGCAGCGCTTCCTTAAGAGTCTCTTCCCTGCCGGGAAGGTTAAAAGCCACGGCCACAGCACCATCCGTGGTCTTGAGAGAATCCGCCAGCCAGCGCACCGCGGCCAGCGCGAGTTTTTTCTGGGCCTGAACAGCGGCCGCATTCACATCCGGTCTGGCGCTTTCTTCCGCGGCAATCGCGTCAGCCACGCGGGCGGCTTCTTCCATGACCATGTCGCCAAATTCACCGGCGCCGACCACGAGAATATTTTTTTCCATGGAATCGGCAAGAGCGCTCAACTCCTGCGCGCTCAGCTGTTTCCTGCCAAGGACCTGGCTCGCGGCCTCGGCCGCCAGGGTACGCAGTTCGGAGCGCGTCTGTTTTCTGCGGATCTGCACGTTCCATCCGTAGTTCAACTCTTCGTCTTTTGAATCTCCGCGGAACTGAGTGTTCAGGCGCAGGGCGCGCACAGCTTCCGCGAATTTCAGAAGATCAGACGATGTAATTTCGTCTTTTTTGGAAAACTGCGCGCCCGCGGCTTCCAGCACTGCGTCCGGGTTTTCGTAACCGCTGGCGTACGTCAAAATGTCCGTGATGTTGTCGTCCGTGATCAAGTTGCCGCCCTCCCTGATTCCCGCGGCAATTCTGGGAAGAAAGCGCGCGTAATCGCGAGGCATGGTCATGGGCGCGCGCTGGTAATAGTCGTCGATCATGCCGGAATCCACAAGACGCCTCAATCGTTCAGGCCAGGTGGCAGGATCGGTGAAATCCTCGACTTCCATATAGGTGATGGTGTAGGGTTTCTCAGTCTGCCCGGCATACGCCCAGTCAAAACTGACGACGATGGCGCCGTCCGCCTCCGCCGTAATCTGGATATTCGGCCTGCCGTCGCCTTTAAGCTTCTGCACGCCTATGGCTTTCAGACCCGTCATGATTTCTTTTTCAATACCCGTGAACGCGTAGCCCACCGCGCTTCCATACGCCATCATCTTGCGGATACGCGCCACATCAAACGGATTGCGGGGATCAAGCTTGATGTCCAGCTCGTCCCAGCGGTCGACCCAGTTCTTCAGCTTCGAAGCGTCAATCTTGATAGAGTCCGCCACAAAAGTTTGGTCCCAGCCGCCGGTCAGGACGGAATAAGCCCAGCCGGCTCCGCCGCCGCCCTCAAGGACTGCGCGGCTCTTGTTGTCCGGATTGACCAGCGCATTCACAGCCATGGCATGGCCCACATAGGCCGCATCCACAAATTCCGCGGCAATGGGCCGGGTGTCCAGCCCCAGAAGTTTCGCCAGCTCAAGACGCCGGTCAGGATTAAGATCCACCACAAGCGCGTCCAGCTGTCCGGCCCGGTCCGCGGGAAACGCGCGCATTTCAGAGCGGCTTGAAGAAACCCGCCGCAGCGCAACCACGGCCTTGCGGAATTTGATTTCAAGTTCTGCGGGAATACTGTCCTGGATCCGGCCATAAAGTCCGTT
>CAZIQJ010000036.1:0-13514 GCA_964541285.1 uncultured bacterium
ACCGCAGCGGTGAGCGCCATAAAGAAGAGCTCCTGTTTCATGAGTGGGCCTTGCGGTACATGCGCCAGAATCCGGGCATGGGAAAATTCACGGCCCAGGCGGAAGATAATTACCACGCCGCGCTTCATGCCGCGGCAGCGCTCAGTCCGTGGCCGATAAGCCGGTGTATGGTTTTTCGGGGACTTGGAGTTTTTCCGGGCCTGCGCGCGAAAAGAGGGTGGAGACTCTTTCTGGACTGTTTTCTTCCTTTTTCATTTTCAAGGCGGCTGTCAGCCTGGATCAGCAGAAGGACGGGCTTTTGAAAAATATTTTTTTAAAGGCCGCAGACCGCGCGCGGTTCTGGATGCACTGGAAATGCAAGGAGCCCGTGGTGCTTTTTGAGAGCGATGACTGGGGGCTTGAGCGCAGGGTTTGCGCCGGAGAGCTGGCCGCGCAGGGCGCTGCGGGCGAATGGGCTTATGAAGAAACCGAGACCTGCAAAGACCTTGAAGCGCTTTATGAATGCCTTGGGCAGGAACGCGACGCTTCAGGCCGGCCCGCGTGTTTGACGGCGAATTTTATTATGGCCAATCCCGACGCCGTAAAAATGCGGCAGAACGGATATGCGGCTTATGAAGATTGTCTTCTCAGCCGCTGTCTGGATCCGGCTTTGCTTGAGGGGTACCGGGAAGGGATGCGGCGCGGGGTTTTTTACCCGCAGTATCACGGGCGTTATCACTTTTCTCCGGAAGCCTTGATGCGCGACCTGGGTTCAAACGGTACGGCCGCGCGGACTCTTTTTGAGAATGGTTTTCCCGCTGCCATGAGTTTCATTAAAGGGCAGGGCTGGCGCTATCACTCGGAATATCTGGACTGGGCTTCCGGCCGGGAAAAAAGCGCCGGGGAAACCACAGGTTTTATGAAAGGGCCGCTTGAGGATTTTAAAAAAATCTTCGGGTTTTTCTCTTATTCCACGATTCCTCCGCATTACATTTTTACCCGTGAAACGGAAAGGGCCTGGAAAAATGCGGGCATCCGTTACGTTCAGGGAACAGGATACAGGCTGATCCGGAAAAAGGATGGTACGGCCGGTATCCGTTCTCATTTTCTCGGGGAAAAATCCGAAGAAGGGCTTTTTTATCTGGTCCGCACGGTCAAATTTGACCCCCGGCCCGGACGGCCCGGCCAGCACTGGGAACAGGCGCTTCGTCAGTGTCTAGCCTGCTTCAGGGCGGGAATCCCTGCGGTCATTGACAGCCACCGGATCAATTACACGGGGAGCTTTCGTGAAGAAGGACTTGGGCAGCTGAGAAAACTTCTTGAGGGCCTGCGCGCCGCGAAGCCCCTGTTTTTAACTTCGCCCGAGCTTGGTCAGGCGGTTTCAGGCGATGGGAAATTTTCGGATGTTTTCAGCCAAAAAGACCGCAGCCTCAGCGCGCGGAAAGGATTTTTACAAAATGCTTCGCGGGCCGCCGCGGGCTTCTGGAGATAAAATATGCCGACCTCAAACCATATTCAGTTTATAGAGCTTAACCGTCATTTGATCCGTGAGCCGATTTTGATCCTGGCTTCCAAAATTTATGAGTATGACCAGGAAAATCTTCAGGAGCATCTGAAACGCTGGGGGTTCAGCCGTTTCACGGGCATGGACCTTTTTGAAGGGCCGGGCGTGGATGTTACGGGTGATATTACGGACAAGACCCTGCCTTTCTGGGAGAAAAACAAAAACCATTTCCAGACCGTGTTTTGCATGGAGATTCTGACCAACGTTACGAGGCCTTTCGCGGCGGCGGAAAACGTTTCCAATGTTCTCGCGCCCGGAGGAACCCTGTTTCTGGCTGAATGCGCGGTCAGAAAAATTTCAAAAATGCCCGTGGATCTGTGGCGTTTTACCTATGACGGCCTGAAGGCGCTTTTTCCCGAAGCGGAGTTTGACGATGCCGCGGGCCGCATGTTTTACACCCGGAGCAAAAAAAAGCAGGACCTCATGCCGGTTACAGGAAAGCTTCCGGAAATCATGAGCGACGTCCGGCATGCGGACGAGAGCGCGCTGGGTTTTTTTCTGCGAAGGGTCCACCGGAAAATTTCCGGGGGCATTTTCAGCCTTTCGAGGCTTCAACCCGAAACCACGGTCTGTGCTGTCGGCAGAAAAATGAAAAGAAACTGATCCCTTGAGCCTTCACGACTTCATTCTTTGTTTCAACACTGCTCCCGGAAGAGTCACGCGCTTTTCCGGGCAGACGGCTGTTTCCACCGCTTTTTCAGAGTCATGGAAAATGTTCCGTTTTCAGGTTAAAGATGCGGAGTCTCACGAAGGATACGGCTCTGCGGAAAACCATGCCTGGAACCTGACGGACAAAGGCCTGATTTCCGGAGATGGAGCGCCTGAGGCGGACCGGCCGCTTATCCTGAGATGGGACCAGACCCGCAGGGAATGGGAAATCCGAACGGACCGTTTTGGAACACGTCATTGTTACTACGCGTTTGATGGAAAAAGAGCCGCGGCCGGGACCTTTTTTCCGGCAGTCGCCGCGGCCGCTTCGTCCGCGAAGCTGGACTGGGAAGCGCTCGCGGGGTTTTTCACGCTTGGTTTTTTCCCGGGAGAAAGGACTTTTTACAAGGACGTGAAAATCCTGAGGCCAGCTTCCAGTTATTTTTTTGATGAAAACGGAAAGCTTCTTCGTTCAGCGCGCTATGCGGACTGGAAGCACGAACCGGACATGAAACGTTCTTATTCCGGAACGGTCAGCGGTTTTTCGGATGTGTTTGAAAAAATCATGGAAGAGCAGACACGCGAGGGGCGTATCGCGGTTCCTCTTTCCGGGGGTCTGGATTCGCGTTCAACAGCCGCGGCCCTGAAGGCCGGAATCCGGAAAAATCCGGAACGTTTCTGGGCTTATTCATACGGTTATTCCGAAGATTCGGCTGAAACCCGCATCGCGGCCCAAATCGCGAGCCGCTCCGGGCTGCGTTTTGAAAAATACACTATTCAGCCTTATCTGTTCCAGCAGCTGGATAAAGTTCTTTCCATGACCGAGGGCTTTCAGGACGTGACTCAGGCCCGGCAGGCATTTGTCACGGAAAGCCTTGCGCGAAACGCGGATGCTGTGGTGGCAGCCCACTGGGGAGATGTCTGGCTGGACGGAATGGGTGCGGAAAAAGCGGAGGGTGTGGATTTTGAAGATTATGCTTTTTCAAAAATGGCGAAAAGAGGAAGGCGGTGGCTGCTTGATAATATCTGCGGCGCCAGGACAAATGAGGACCCGGAAACCGGAGTGCGTGAAAAAATCAAAGCGGAGCTGAAGCCTTATGCCCGCCTTGAAGACCCGGATTTCAGATTGAAAGCGTTTAAAACGGATTTCTGGTCTTTCCGCTGGACCCTTGCCAGCATGCGCGTGTTTGAATCCGCTGCCAGACCCCTGCTTCCTTTCTACGACTCCCGTCTGGCGGATTTTTTTTCCACCGTGCCTTCGGAATTTGTGCGCGGCCGCAGGCTGCAGATTGATTATCTCAAGTCGCGCGCTCCCGAACTTGCCCGCGTGGAGTGGCAGCCTTACGGCGCCAACCTTTACTGGTACCGGTTCTTCAATACCTGGCTGCTTCCCCAGAGGATATTCAGAAAAGCTGCGCGCACGGCTTCGAAAAAGCAGGTCCTCCAGCGCAACTGGGAAGTCCAGTTTCTTGGCGCGGGCGGCAGGGAAGGGCTGGAGCAGCGGCTTTTGCAAAAGGGTCTGAAAGTACATGAGTTTGTTTCTCCGGTAAAAATCCGGACGCTTGCAGAAAACGTTCTTTCCGCGCCTGACGCGGAAAACGGATACGCGCTTTCCATGCTTTTGACTTTTGCCGGATGGC
This sequence comes from uncultured bacterium, assembly GCA_964541285.1. Lineage (GTDB taxonomy): Bacteria > Omnitrophota > Omnitrophia > Omnitrophales > Aquincolibacteriaceae > CAYLPP01. The sequence continues at coordinate 3,832 of CAZIQJ010000036.1, forward strand.
TGGAGAAGTATGCCTGAGAAAAATACCCGCGTTCTGATTCTTGGAATCTCATGGCCCCCTGAAACATTTATAAAAGGGCTGATCCGGGGGCTTTTGTCCAAAGGCATCCGGGTCACAGTGGCGTCCAGAAAAAGACCGGATTCTGAATGGATGTGTCTCGCCGGTTTCAATTGGCTTCCGGTTTTTCTTGCGCCGGTTTTTGTTTCCTGGTTTAAAAAAAGATGGAATGTTTTTTATTTTCCCTGGAATTCATCGGCAATCCGCTATCTGAAGCTTCTAGAAAGCGGAATTCCCGCCGTCATCAGCTGCCGGGGATCGCAGGTAAATATCGCGCCCCACAATCCGGAGCGGGCCGATATTCGAGGCGGACTCGCGGGCACTTTTGAGAAAGCCTTCCGGGTTCATTGCGTGTCCCGCGCCATTCTTAAAGAAGCCGTGCTTTACGGCCTGGACCCGGCCAGGGCCGAAGTGATTTATCCGGCGGTGGACCCGGTTTTCTTTTCACCTCCCGCTGAACGCCGGGGAAAGCAAATGCCTCTTAAAATTATTTCGACCGGAAGTCTGAACTGGCGGAAAGGATACGAATACGGGCTGGCCGCGCTGCGCCTTCTCGCGGACTGGAAAATTCCTTTTGAATTTGATCTCATCGGGGAAGGGCCGGACCGGCAGAGAGTTTTTTATACCGTAAAGGACCTTGAGCTGGAGAGCTTTGTCAGATTGAGGGGAAATCTTCCGCCCTCCGGCGTACGGGACCTGCTGCGTCAGGCGGATGTCTTTTTACTTTCAAGCGTGAGTGAAGGACTTTCCAATGCGGCACTTGAAGCCATGGCCTGCGGCCTTCCTGTTGTGACCACGGACTCCGGCGGTATGAGCGAGGCGGTCACGGACGGAGTGGAAGGGTTTGTCACGCCTGTTTACAGCCAGGCCGGCATGGCTGAAGCTCTGAAAAAACTGGCTGAAGACCGAAGTCTGTGTGAAAAAATGGGGCAGGCGGCCCGCGTCCGTGTTTTGCGGGACTTTAAACTGGAAAACCAGATTCAGAAGATGGCGGAAATTTTTCATCAAGCCGCGGCGGGAAGATCCTGAATATGAGAAAAAATAAAATCGCCATGGTCCTTCCGGTGTTTCCGGTTGTTTCTGAAACGTTTATTTTTCACAAACTTCAAGGGCTGGCCGATGCCGGAGCCTTTGATCCCTTTGTGATCTGCGGGCGCGCGGGAGAGAAAACCGGAGAGTTCTTTAAAAAAAGGCCTGATTTAAAAAAGCGTGTCCGTGTTTGCTGGCCGGTCCGGCCCCGTTTTCTGGCCGCGCTTTTGTGGCTGCCTCAGTTTTTGCGCTGCGTTTTGCCGGCTCCCCGGCGTACGCTTTCTTATTTACGCAGGGGATGGGGTATTTTTGGGTGGAGTATTCTCAAAAAGTTTTATACCGACGCGGAGTTTATACTCTTGAACCCTGATATCCTCCACTTTGAATTTGGTTCCCTGGCCGTTGGCCGGGAATATCTTGCCGGGCTTCTTGAGTGCAGGATGATCGTCAGCTTCCGCGGCTATGACCTCAACTTTTCAGGCGTGGAAAACCCTTCCTATTATGCGCAAGTCTGGAAGCGCGCTGACGGCATTCATTGTCTTGGAAAAAACCTGCTGGAGCGCGCCTGGCAAAGAGGCTGCCCGCCTGAAAAAAAGACGGCCTTGATCCCCCCTGCTGTGGATAAGGTTTTGTTCAGGCCGGATCCGGGTTTTTTAACCGAAAAAGCCGGCGCTTCGAAACGGCCTTTGCGCATCCTCAGTATCGGCAGGCTTGAATGGAAAAAAGGCTATGAATTCGCTCTTCAGGCCGCGGCCCTTTTGAAAAAGGCGGGCATTGAATTTGAGTACCGCGTTGTCGGTTCCGGGTCTTATCTGGAAGCCATTGCGTTCTGCCGGCACTCTCTCGGGCTGGATAAACAAGTGCATTTTACCGGGGCATTGCCGCAAAAAGAAGTTCTGGGCCATCTAAACTGGGCCGATATCTTTATCCATGCCGCAGTATCGGAAGGTTTCTGCAATGCAGTCATGGAAGCCCAGGCCATGAAAATTCCAGTCGTCTGCACGGATGCGGACGGACTTTCAGAAAATGTCGAGAACGGAACCACGGGGTTTGTGGTTCCGCGCCGTCATCCCGAAGCCATGGCGGAAAAAATAAAGGCCCTGGCCGCAAACGAAGAGCTGAGGCGCCGCATGGGAGAAGCGGGGCGTGAAAGAGTGGAGAGAAAATTTGGAACGGGAGACCAGATCAGGGCATTTGAAAATTTTTACCGTGAAGTATTAAGCATTCAGAGGAGTGTAAAAAACTGATGTCCGGCAGCATAAACCTGATTTTTTTCGGAAAGTCCGGCCCGCTTCCTTCCTGGGGCGCTGGCAGGGTTTTTTCCGTTGATCCTGACGCGGGGCAGATAGAAAAGCTGCTTGAAGCTGAAAACGGACAGGACGTCCGGGCCTGGCTGTTCTGGGACGAGAAATTCCCTCTGCCTTCTGAAAATAAAATTCTGGAACTGCTGGCACAGCCTTTTGATGTCTGGCACGCGGGCCTGAAGCTTGGGCTGCAAGGCACGCCCGGCATGGTGCATTATGTTTCTCCGCTCTGGATGATGAATTGCGATCCGGATAAAGAGATTGACTCAACTTCATGGCGGCTTTCCCTGAATGCCTGTCTGGTGCGGGCAGAGGTTTTAAGAAAAATGGGGGGGCCCAGAACGGATTTCAGGACTTTTGAAGCCGCGGGTCTTGAAATGGGCCACCGTTACCTGACGTCCGGCGTTTTTGTGCGTCACTGCCCAAGCCTTCTTTCCGGTATTGAGGTGGATGTCTCGGAAAAAATCCCTATTCCGCACGAAGATGAACTGCGTTTTATTTTTCAGCGCTGCGGAAAATTCTGGGCGCGGTGGGCGGCTTTTCGGGCGGTCAAGACCGGCTATGCTTCATGGAGCCAGATTTCCGTGCTGCTTCCGCTGATTTCACGATGGTCCGCTCCGCCTGATATCATTTATGAACGCCCGGAACCGGAGCCTGAAGCCGACGTCCGGAGCGCTTCGGTCAGCGTTTTGATCCCGACCCTCAACCGCTATCAGTATCTGCGCAAGATTCTGGGCCAGCTTGAAGACCAGACCGTGCCGCCCATTGAAGTCATTGTCGTGGACCAGACGCCTGAGGGGAAAAGGGACCGGCGCATCTTTTTTCACAGCAAGCTTCCCTTGAAAGTTATTTACCAGAGCCATCCGGGCCAGTGCGCTTCAAGGAACGCCGGCCTTTTGCACGCGCTTGGGGATTACATCCTTTTTCTGGATGATGACGACGAAATCTTTCCGGATCTTATTGAAAAACATTTGAAGAGCCTGCTGCGCTTTAAAACAAGAGTCTCTTCGGGCGTGGCTCATGAAGCCGGGATACGCGATCTTCCGAAGAACTTTACTTACCCGCGCGCCAGTGATGTTTTTCCCACCAACAACACCATGATTCACAGGAACGTGCTTGAGAAGTCCGGGCTGTTTGACCTGGCCTATGACCGTAAATCCAGGGCCGACTGGGATCTTGGCATGAGGATTTATCTGAGCGGTGAGCCCATGGTTCTGAACTCCGGCATCACGGTCATTCATCATCACGCGTCGCGCGGCGGTTTGAGAACGCATAAAGCCAGGGTGCAGACCTATGCGGGAAGCAGAAAGGGTCTTTTTAAACGTCACCTGATGTCTGATTCTGAAATGTACCTGGGGCTGCGCTATTTTTCCCAGTACCACGTGCGCGAAGCAGTCTGGCTGAGTGTTTTCGGAACGTTTGCCCTTAAAGGGCCGTGGCTGAAGCGGGTTTTAAAATTTTTCACCGGCCTGCTCGCGCTTCCGGATACCGTTTCCGTGGTGCGCGGCCGCTGGAAAATCGCGGAGCAGATGCTGAAACATTTTCCAAAAATCCCAAAGTTCAAGTCCAACAGACCATGCGCATCCTGATTTTTTCAACCGAATTTCCACCGGGGCCGGGCGGTATCGGGACACACGCTTTCTATCTGGCGGACGGGCTTTGCAGAAAAGGGCATGAAGTTCTGGTGCTGACATGTCAGGACTATGCCGGGGAAAAAGAGATTCTTGAATGGAACGCGCGGCAGGCTTTCCGCGTGGTCCGCTGGCCGTCCGGGTTTATGAGATGGACACGTTTCTTTACAGGGTTGAAATATCTTCATTCTTTTCGTCCGGAGATTCTGCTTTGCACGGGCGACTCCGCGGTTTATCTGGGCGGTTTTTTGAGCTGGGCCAGAGGCCATGCGAAATTCGCTGCCATTGAGCATGGGCGCATTCCAGTCCCGTCCTGGGAGAAAAAGCTCAAGGCTTTTGCCCTGTCCCGTTTTAACGATATCGTTTGCGTCAGCAGCCACACCCGCGGCAGGATGGCGGCCGCAGGTTTTGTTTCTGGCCATTGCCGGATTATTTTAAGCGGTGCGGATGCGGGAATTTTCAGGGTTACCGACGATCCGCTTGTAAGCGGAATCCGCACAAAGTATGCAGGCGCCAGAATTCTTTTGACCGTTGGAAATGTAAGCAGAAGAAAAGGGCAGGAAGCCGTTGTCCGAGCCCTGCCGTTTATCCTCAAGAAAAATCCGGCGGCCCATTATTTCATGATTGGCCTGCCCGCGCTTCGCGGCGAACTTGAGGGCCTGGCTTCAAGCCTTGGCGTTCTGGAGCACATTCATTTTCTTGGACAACTTCCGCAGGCCGGGCTTCTGGCCTGGCTCAATGCCTGTGATATTTTTTTGATGATGAGCGGGACAGATCCCGAAAAAGGAGATTTTGAGGGATTTGGAATTGCCGCGGTTGAGGCCGCGTTATGCGGAAAGCCTGCGGTTGTTTCCAGGGACTCGGGTCTTATGGAAGCGATTCGGGACGGAGAAACGGGGATTGCGGCGTCGGACAAAGATCCGGCTGAGATTGCGTCCGCAGTTACGAGACTTCTGGAAGATGATCAGGTCCGCGTCCGCATGGGAACCTTGGCGCGTGAACGCGCGCTGCGTGAACAGACCTGGGAACACAGCGTGGAGCGTTATAACGATTATTTGCAGGAATTGAAGGGGCGGTCCCGGTGAAGCTGCTTGTGATTTCACATACGCCCCATTATATGAAGGACGGAAAACCTGCGGGCTGGGGAGCCACGGTGCGTGAGCTTGATCAGCTTGCCGGGCTTTTTGAATCCGTTACGCATATCGCGCCTTTGCACGCGGGCGCGGCTTCCCCAGGCTCGGCGGTTTATCAAGCTTCGAATATCCGCCTGCGGGCGGTCCCGCCTTCCGGCGGCCGCGGGGTTTTTAAAAAGCTCGGAATTTTTTTCAGGCTTCCCGGATACATTGCAGTGATTCTGGAAGAGCTTAAAAAATGTGACGCGGTCCATGTCCGGTGTCCGGCCAATATCAGTCTTGCCGCGGTCATTATTTTGTCCCTGGTGCGTTTTCCAGGTAAGCGCTGGATCAAATACGCGGGCAACTGGAGGCCGGAGAAGAGGGAAACGCTTTCATACGCTTTTCAGCGCTGGTGGCTTGAAAAAAATTTCAGCAGGTCGCGGGTCTCGGTCAACGGTGAATGGCCGGGTCAGCCCGCGCATGTACTTTCCTTTTTTAATCCCTGCCTGACCGCCCGGGAGCTGGAAACCGCGCGCGCTGCGGTTTTGGAGAAAAAACTTTCCGGCCCGGTTCGTCTGGTTTTCGCGGGACGCCTTGAAGCGGAGAAAGGCGCGGGAACAGCCTTGAGGGTCCTTGCTCAACTGCAGAAAAGGGGCCTGGATGCCGTTATGGAATTAATTGGAGATGGTCCCGGCCGCGGGGAGTTTGAGGCCCTGGCCAGAGACCTTGGAGTTGCGGAAAAGGCGGTTTTCCATGGCGAACTTTCCAGAAAAGATCTTTCAGTTTTTTATGCGGGCGCGCATTTTGTGATCCTTGCATCATTGACTGAAGGGTGGCCCAAAGTGCTGAGTGAAGCCATGGCATACGGTGCCGTGCCTCTTTCAACCGCGGTCAGCTGTATTCCTCAGTACCTGGAGCGTTTTAAATCAGGAAAAGCCTTTTCCGGAGGCGCCGAACAGGCTTTCGCGGAAGCGGTCAGTGATTATTGCCGCGCGCCGGAGAAGTGGAAAGAAGAATCCCTGAACGCCATCGGGGCCGCCCGTCACTTTACTTACGAGGTTTATCTGGAATCTGTCAGAAAAATTTTCCAAATATGAAAACTCCAAAAATTATTTTTTTCATACTGCTGCATATCCTGCTGGGCCATTTGAGTCACCGGATTCCCATGGTTTCAACTGTTCATGCTTATTCCGTTCTCGCGCTGGGAGTTTTCTGGGCCATCCGCGGAAACATTCCAAATCTTGCCTATACGGCCGCGTATATCGTGGGAGGCGAAGTGTTCTGGCGCATGACAAATGCCAGGATTTTTTGGGAATACGGAAAATATTCGATATCATTTATTTTTATGATCCTGCTGATCACCCGGGGCTTTAAAAAACCCTTTTTCCCCATTATTTATTTTTGCTGCCTGCTTCCCTCCGTGGTTTTTTTGCCGACCATGCTGTTCAACGCGGATGCTATCAGCCAGAACCAGATCAGCGGAAACCTTTCCGGGCCTTTACTGCTTACCATTTCAACGCTTTTTTTCAGCAAGGCCAGGCTGACGCCGCCGCAGATCCGCAGGCTGCTTTTTTATCTGGTTTTTCCCATTATCAGCGCCCTGTCCATCGTTGGCTACATGACCTATACCGCCGAAGACCTGTATTTCACGGCGGCTTCCAATGCCGCGACCAGCGGCGGTTTCGGCCCGAACCAGGTTTCTTCCATTCTGGGTCTGGGCGCTCTGGCAGCCTACCTTCTTTTCTTTATAGGAAAGCCCGGCATTGTGCAGAAAGTCCTGCTTTTTCTGATCGCCATTCTTATGGCCACGCAGTCCGCGCTGACATTTTCCAGAAGCGGCGTTTACACAGCGGTGTGCGCTTCCATTGCCGCCACTTTTTACCTTGTTACCAACCGGAAAAACATCATGAAGATTATTTTTACCATGCTGGTCATTGTGCTCATTGCCAATTTTTTTGTGTGGCCGCGTCTTGTCCGGTTCACGGGCGGAGCCATTGAAAAACGTTTTAAAGAGACGTCGATGACAAACAGGGAAAGCCTGTTTAATCAGGACATACAGCTGTTTATGAATAACCCTCTTTTTGGCGTTGGGCCGGGGCAGTCCGCCAAGCGCCGTACCCAGGACCTGGCAGGCGCGGCCGGGCATACAGAGTTCTCCCGCCTGCTGGCCGAACACGGAATGTTCGGCCTGCTTGCCTTGATTCTGCTCGGAAGCATGACATTCCAGATATTGACCCGAAAAAAAATACTTCTGGGGCAGGCCATATCCGTGGCTTCGCTGACGTGGGCCTTTCTTTTTATGGCGGTTAATGCCATGCGAATTGCGGCGCCGTCCTTTATGTTTGGGCTGGCGGCATTGACGCTGTTTGAGTTTAATCCGCAGATGATGCGGCGGCCGCCTCCGCCTCCGGCCGTCATTCCTGAACCAAAGACCTGATCCATTTCATGCACCCTTCAAAAAATTATTGCTTTGTCGGCCCCATGATAGGGCGGAAGCCCGGCCATACCACAACGCAGGGCCAGGTTTTGAGCGGCCTTTTCCGCAATGAAGGCTGGTCCGTGACCGCAGTTTCAGATTCCCTTCACCGGCTTGGCAGGCTGGCTGAAATCACCGGAACCCTGCTTGACGGAAAAAAAAGGTTCAGCGCGGTGCATCTGGAAATTTTTGGCGGCCGCAGTTTTGTCGTGGAAGACATTGCCAGCCTGATCTGTCAGCGCCGCCGGTTTCCGCTGATTATGGCGCTGCATGGCGGCGATCTTCCGAATTTCATGGCGAAGTTTCCTTCGTGGACCCGCAGGGTTCTTGGGCGGGCGGCCGTGATCACGGCCCCAAGCGCCTATCTCTCAAAAGCCGCAGCGGGTTTTGGTTTTAAAGCGAGGGTCATTCCCAATGTTCTGGATCTGGACGCCTATGGTTTCCGTCTGCGTCAGCAGGTCAGGCCGGAACTTTTCTGGATGCGGACTTTTCATCCGGCCTGGAACCCTTTAATGGCGCTCAAGGTTCTGGAAGGCGTCAAAAAACAATATCCTGAAGCAAAGCTGACCATGGCCGGACAGGACAGGGGCATGCTTGAAGAATGCCGCCGTTTCGCGGCTGCCGCGGGTTTGTCGGATGCTGTTTCGTTTCCCGGGTTCCTGGACATGGCCGCAAAAAAAGCCGCGGCCGGAAAAGCGGATATTTTTCTGAACACTAACCATATCGACAATATGCCGGTCGCGGTCCTTGAGGCCTGCGCTTCCGGCATGCCCGTGATTTCAACGGACGTGGGCGGTATTCCTGAAATGCTGCGTCATGAAGAAACCGGCCTGCTTGTCAAAGACGGAGATGAAAAAGCCATGATCTCCATGGTTGTCCGTCTTCTGAGAGAGCCCGCTCTGGCCGCGAAACTTTCGTCAAATGGAAGAAAGCTCGCGGAACAATCTTCCTGGCGCGCGGTAAAACCCTTGTGGGAACAGATTTTTCAGGAGGTGTCCGCATGTGCGGCATAGCCGGGATCATCTCAGGCCCTTCTGAAAGAAAATTTCCCGAATCCCTGCTTCTGGGCATGAGGGACTGCATGGAAAAACGCGGCCCTGATGATGCGGGTATTCAGCAGTTTGCCGGAGCCTCGCTGGTTTCAAGAAGGCTGGCGGTTCTGGATCTTTCACCCAACGGGCATATGCCCATGCGCACTCCGGACGGCCGTTATACCCTGGTTTATAACGGAGAGATTTATAATTTCCGCGAACTTCGTGAAGACCTTGTCAGAAAAGGAGTCAAATTCCGCTCCGGTACGGACACCGAGGTGCTTCTGCAGCTTTACGCGCTTGAAGGCCCGGCCATGCTGGAACGCCTCAACGGCATGTTTGCTTTCGCGGTCTGGGATGAAAGCGAAAAAAAATTTTTCGCATCACGCGACCGGATGGGCGTAAAGCCTTTTTATTACGCTGAGTGGAATGGAGATTTTTATTTCGCTTCGGAAGCCAAAGCTCTTTTCCAGGCAGGCGTTCCAAAGGTCCTGGACACGTCAACCCTGGAAGAACTGGTTTTTTTCCGCAGCACCGCAGGTGAAACAACGCCATTCAAGGGCGTCCGCCGCCTGCTTCCCGGCCATAGCCTGGTCTGGAAGCAGGGGAATTTCAGCGTAAAGCGCTGGTGGGACTTGCGGGCCGCGGCGCGCAGGGGCTGGAAACGTCCGCTCCACGAAACCGTCGAGTGGTTTGAGTCTGTTTTCTCAGACGCGGTCAGGCTGCGGCAGATCAGCGACGTGCCGGTCGGGGTTCTTCTGAGCGGAGGCATGGATTCGGCCAGCATCGCGGCCATGCTTGCTGAAACAGGCGCGAAGGCCCTGCACAGTTTTACCGTGGGTTTTGAAGAAAAAAAGTATGATGAGCGCCCGCTTGCCAGAATGCTTTCCGAAAAATACGGACTGCAGAACCATGAGTGCGTGCTTCGTGAAGACGAGTTACCGGAGCTCCTTGACAGCGTTGTGGATTATCATGACGAGCCTCCGGCCCATGCCAGTGATCTTCATTTGCTCGCCATCGCGCGCCAGGCCAAAAAAAAT